>BQJV01000438.1 GCA_021604885.1 Acidimicrobiales bacterium | reverse complement strand
CCTTCGGACCCCTCGTGACCGCGGACTGGCTCGCCGAGCATCTCGACGACGAGGACCTCGCCATCATCGATGTGCGCTGGTCCGTCGCCGACGGGCCCAAGCAGGCGGATTACGAGGCGGGCCACATCCCTGGGGCGCGGTTCGCCGACCTGGACGTCGACCTCTCCTCGTCGCCCTCCCCCGAGACCGGCCGCCATCCGCTTCCTGCTCCGATCGCCTTCGCCGAATCGATCGGCCGTCTCGGCGTGGGCGACATCACGAAGGTCGTCGTCTACGACGACGCCGGCGGGATGATCGCTGCCCGGCTCTGGTGGATGCTCGACATCATCGGCCGCGACGTTGCGGTGCTCGACGGCGGGCTCCCGGCGTGGACGGGGAAGCTCTCGAAGGCGAAGGTCAAACCATCCGACGCGACGTTCACCCCGCGTCCCTGGCCGGTCGACCGTCGGATCGCGATCGACGCGCTCGAGTCCGTGCTCGGCCCCGACACCGTGGTACTCGATGCGCGATCGGCGGATCGCTATGCGCACGGTGCGACGATCGACCCCCGTCCGGGGCACGTGCCCGGTGCGTTGAGCGCGCCGGCGACCGACAATCTCGACGGTGACGGTCGTTGGAAGTCGCCCCGCCGGCTCCGCCACCACTACGAGGAGCTCGGTGCGGACGGCGAGAACGTGATCGCCTATTGCGGCAGCGGTGTCACGGCCTGCGCCGACCTGCTCGGTCGCCGCCTCGCGGATCTGCCACCGGCTCGGCTCTACGTCGGCTCGTGGTCACAATGGGGGAGTGACCCCGACCGTCCGGCGACGGAGGGCCCGCGGCCCTAGGCCGGCGATCGCGTCCGCGTAACGCGTGATCAGTGGCGCGCACACGGCGGTGATGAGCACGTAGGCGGCTGCCAGCGTGCCGAGGTCATCTCCGTCCGTCAGGCCGGCTCCGAGTGACGCGATCACGATCGAGAACTCGCCGCGGGCGATGAGGATCGTGCCCGCCCGCAGCCGGGCGGGCGCACCGACGCCCAGGCGGGCCGCGGCATACCAACCGGTTGCCGTCTTCGTGACGATGCCGATCGTGGCGAGAATGATCGCCGGGACCGCGACGGCGGGCAGATCCGCGGGATTGATGCCGAAGCTGAAGAAGAGGAAGAACGTGCCCGCGAAGAGGTCCCGCAACGGGCTGACGAGACGCAGGGCCCGTTCCTCGACGGGACCGGACAGGGCGAGACCCGTGAGAAACGCGCCGACCGCGCCGGACACCTCGAAGGACTGGGCGATCCCGGCGACGACCAGCGTGAGGCCGAAGACCGCGAGGAGCAGCGACTCGTCGGAGTCGGTCAGGATCAACCGGCTGACCTGCGTCCCGAACTGGAGCGCGATCCAGAGGATGAGGAGCACGATCGCAACGGCGATCGCGACGCTCGTCGTCGTCTCCGCGAGGGAACCGCCCACGATGAGCGCGGCCACGATCGGGAGATAGAGGGCCATCGCGAGGTCTTCGATGACGAGCAGGTTGAGGACGCTGGGCGTCTCGCGGAAACCGTGCCGCCCCAGGTCGCCGAGGGTCTTGGAGATGATGCCGGACGACGAGATCCACGTCACCCCGCCGAGCAGGACGGACGGCAGGACGTCCCATCCGAGGATGAGGCCGG
Source organism: Acidimicrobiales bacterium (assembly GCA_021604885.1). Taxonomy (GTDB): domain Bacteria; phylum Actinomycetota; class Acidimicrobiia; order Acidimicrobiales; family Aldehydirespiratoraceae; genus JAJRXC01. The sequence continues at coordinate 1,804 of BQJV01000438.1, read as the reverse complement.
CGACCACGCCGGGACCGGCATTGAGGACCATGTCGGCGAGACCGGGCGGAATGCCCGTGCGGAGTCCGTTGCGGAGCTCGGCGTCGGAGTACTCGAGGCCGAGGGTGAAGAGCAGGAGCAGGACACCGATCTCGGCGGCAAGCGACGCGAAGTCGGCGCTGACGTCGATCTCCGCGATCCCGCCTTCGCCGAACGCCAGGCCGGCGAGGAGGTACAGGGGAACGGCGGTCATCCCGAGGCGGTGCGCGAGACGGCTGAGCGCGGCAAGTCCCAGCGCCAGCGCGCCCACCTCGAGAAAGGCGTGCGCAGCCTCCGTACTCCCGGCTGCGAAGAGCATCGCGTTACTCGCCGAGCAACGTTCTGAGTTCGTCGAGCGAGTCGGCCGACCCGACGGCGACGATCAGGTCGCCGGCCTCCAGGACGAAGTCGGCTTCCGGCGACGGCACAGGTTCGCCATCGCGCAGCACCGCCACCATGCTCGCCCCGGTGCGGGTCCGGTACTCGCCGCTGCCGATCGTCGTCCCGTTGCGAGCGCCGTCCTCGTCGACCCGGATCCATGCGATCGACTGGCCCTCGATCTCGTGCTGGGCCTCCTGGACCTCTTCGACCACCTGGGTCGCGCCGAGCAGCTCCGACAGCGTCCGCGTGTCGTCGTGACTCAGCTCCACACTCGAACAGGCGTCGTTGTCGTCCTGGTCGTAGATGAGAATCTCGCGGTGTCCGTCGTGGTGGACGAGGACACCGACCTGTCGACCCGCATCCGTCTGGAACTCGTGGCGGACACCGACCCCGGGCAGTTTCACTTCTGACACGTCTCGCATGCCTCCATTCTCGCCGACGGCTGCCCTGATCACGCACCCCGCGGCGCGCAACGCGCTTGACGGGAGCCTTTCGGCCTTGTGAAATGAATCACAAGCAGCGGAGGGAGCGCACGGATGGTCGAGCGCCGTCATCATGTCGTGGTCGTCGGAGCCGGGTTCGGAGGTCTCGCCGCGGCGCGGGCGATGGCGGACCTCCCGGTCGACATCACGGTCGTGGACGCCCGGAACCACCACACGTTCCAGCCGCTCCTCTACCAGGTGGCAACCGCCGGCCTGGATGTCGACGACGTCTGCTACGCCGTGCGCGGGGTCTTCCATCATCAGCGCAATGTGCGGGTCCGGCTCGGCCGCGTCACCGGTGTGGACCCGGCCACCCGCGTCATCACCCTCGATGGCGGCACGGACGAGTTGGGTTACGACTCGCTGATCCTCGCGTGCGGCGCCGTCACCAACTCCTTCGGCGTGCCGGGCGTCGACGAGCACGGGTTCGGCCTCAAGAGTGCAGCGGATGCCGTTGCCTTGCGCGATCACGTCCTCGGGCGTTTCGAAGCGGCCGACGCTCGCCCGGAGCTGATCGACGAGGGTGCGCTCACGGTCGCCATCGTCGGCGCCGGGCCGACCGGCGTGGAGACGGCGGGCGGCATGGCGGAGTTGGTCCATCGCGTCCTTCGTCGGGACTTCCCGGCGCTGGACGTCGGCCGGACCCGCATCGTCCTGATCGAGGCAGCCGAGCGGGTGCTCGGAACGTTCGACGAGAAGCTCGCCGGGAAGGCCCGGCGGAGCCTCGAGCGGCTGGGTGTCGAGGTGATGACCGGTGCTGCGGTCGAATCGGTGGATGCCCGTGGGGTGCAGTTCGGCGATGGATCGACGCTGTCGACCCACACGCTCGTATGGGCGGCCGGCGTGAAGGCCAATCCGATCGCGGCGGCCAGCGGACTCCCGGCGGGTCCCGGCGGACGGGTCATTGTCGGCGACGATCTCGC
>BQJV01000437.1 GCA_021604885.1 Acidimicrobiales bacterium | reverse complement strand
GCGTCGCGGCGCCACCGGGCGACTTCGGGCTCCGATCGGGCGCCGGGCTGCCATACCAACGCCGAACCGCGCGGCGAAGTCGTTGGAACAGGCGCAGCATGCCGATCAGTTTCGCACATGTCGAGGTGGGACGGGACTCTGACCCCGGCGTCTCAACTCACGTGGCGCCGACGGGAAGTTCCTGTTCGAGGGTCAGGGTGTCGGCGAAGAGGTCGCCGAGGTCGTCGACGCGCTCGAGGACGTCGGCCACCTCGAACGACAGGTGCTCGCCGTCGGCGCCGTCGGCCACCTCGTCCCAGGTGATCGGCGTGGACACTGTCGGTCGGTCCTTGGCTCGCATCGAGTACGGGGCGATCGTCGTCTTGTGGCGGGAGTTCTGGCTCCAGTCGATGAAGATCTTCCCCTTGCGGAGCTTCTTGGTCATGTTCGACAGCACCTGTTTCGGCAGCTTCTTCTCCAGGAGCTGGGCGACGGCCAGGGCGAAGTCCGACGCGTGCTCGTGCTCGTGGGCCGTGTTGAGCGGCACGTACAGCTGCATCCCCTTCGATCCCGACGTCTTCGCGAACGACTGGAGCCCGACCGTTTCCAGCACCTCCTGGATCTCGAGGGCGATCTGGCAGCATTCGATGATCGTTGCGGGCTCGCCCGGGTCCAGGTCGAACACGAGCATCGACGGCGAGTCGATCTGGCCACAGCGCGCCATCGGGGCATGGATCTCGAGCGCAGCCAGATTCGCGGTCCACGCGAGCGCCGCGATCGAGTCCAGCCGGCAGTACTCGATGCCGCCGCGACGATCACCCGGGCCGAGACACGTCCCCACCCACCCGGGGCGGTGCGACGGACAACGCTTCTCGAAGAAGGAGTTCTCGGTCACCCCGTCCGGCCAACGTCGCAACGTGATGCCGCGGTCCTCCACATGGGGCAGCATGTACGGCGCGATCCGCACGTAGTAGTCGATGACCTGGGCTTTCGTGAACGAGACGAGCGGGTACAGCACCTTGTCCAGATTGCTGACGGCGAGCTTGTGGCCGTCGACCTCGACATGAACGCGTTCGGATTCGGCCATCGCCCCGTCAGGCCGACTTGCGGACCCGAGCGGCCTTCTTGGCCGCCTTCTTGGTGCTCTTCTTGGCCGCCTTCTTCGTGCGCTTCTTGGCCCCCTTGTTGGACGCCGGATGACGTCCGCGGGCCTTCTTGGCTTCCTTGACGGACGCCTCGAGCGCCGCCATCAGGTCGATCACCTTGTCAGACGACGGCGCCGGGGCCGGCACGAGATCCTCGCCGCTCTCCCCTGCCGCCTTGCGGTCGATGAGCTCCAGCACCGCCTCGCGATACGTGTCCTTGTGGCGCGACGGGTCGAAGGTCGCGTCGAGCGTGGCGATCAGCTGCTCCGCCATCGCCTGCTCCTTCTCGTCGATCTTCACGTCGTCGAGGAAGTCGAAGCCACCGATCTCGGTGTGATCCACGATCTCGTCGTGGAACACCATCGTGGACAGCACGAGCCGGCCGTCGACCGGACGCACCGCGGCGAGGTACTGCTTGGACCGCATCACGAAGTGGCAGATGCCGACCTTGCCGGCCTCCTCCATCGCATTGGCCAGCAGCTTGTACGGCTTCGCCGTCTGCTCGTCGGGCACCAGGTGGTAGGCGTTGTCGTAGAAGATCGGGTCGATGTCGACCAGGTCGACGAACTCGTCGATGTCGATCGTGCGCACGGCATCGGGATCGAGGGCCGCCATCTCCTCGTCGGAGATCATCACGTACTCACCGCTCGGCAACTCGAAGCCCTTCACGATGCGCTCGTAGGGCACTTCCTCGCCGTCGGCGGCCGAGACCCGCTTCTGCTTGACGCGTGAGCCCGTGGCCGTGTCGATCTGGTTGAATCGCACCGTCTTGCGAGAGACGGCGCTGTACAGCTTCACCGGAATGTTGACCAGGCCGAAGCTGATCGATCCGCTCCAAATCGCACGTGGCATGACCCAGAGCTTAGGACACACTCCGGCCGGTGAAGGCAGCCACCCGGTCGAGCGCGCTCGCGTCGTCGGGGCAGGGCTGCACCTCGTCGAACGCATCGCCGTTGCGGGCCTCGGGCCGGATGACCATCTCCCAGGTGCCCTGGGCGAAGGCTGCGAGGTCGTCGCTCGCCTCGACGGGCTGACCCGTAGCCCGCGCCAGATCCCAGGCGTGGACGAGGACGTCGGACACCGCGACCGACATCGGGACCGCACCGGGCACCTCCCCGAACGGCGTCTCGCGCACGAGCTCGAGGTTCTCGGCCGTGGCCGCCGACTGCAGCGCCGCCTTGCCGTCGGTCCAGCCCTGGGCCGGGCCCTCGGCCAGATGGTCGACGCCCTCTGCCGGGACGTTCTCCGGCTGACCCGACACGATCGCGCCCACCAACTTGCAGGTGTTGACCGTGTGGTTCATCAGGTCGTGGACCGTGAACTGCTTGCACGGCGTGGTCATCTCACGATGTTCCGGCGTCAGGCCGGCGACGAGGCCGTCCATGATCGACACGGTCTCGCTGAGGGCGTCTTGCAGTTCCATCGGAGCACTCCTGATCGGCAGATTGGTGAGTAGGGCCGCAGCTTCGCGCAATCAGTACGGTTTTTCAACCGAACTGAGGTTCGCCGCTCTCCCATCGCGCCCTGCCCGGCGTCGATCGCTGACGCCGTCGTCAGTTTTGCTTGACATGACCTGGCCCGCGTCAACCAAAACTGACGACGAAACCGGCTAGGTGTCGAGCAGGATGCGGGCGACGAGATCCTGCCCGAAGGCGGTCAGGATCGCGAGGTACATCAGCCCGGTCGCCGCCATGACCGCGCTGTATTCGCGTTCACGCAGGGCGGCCCGGGTGACGAAGACGAGGGCGATCGTGGTGACGACGCAGGCGACCCAGAACCAGCCGAGCAGGCCGTTGTAGGCATCATCGATGGTGCCGTTGAAGACCGAGACCATGCCAGTCGGAATCAGCATCGCGATCGTCTCGGGCACCCAGAGAATGCCGGTCCAGCGGACGAGCTCGTGGATCGGCGCCCGGGCGAGACCCGGTTGCACGAGGTACCAGTGGCCGAGGAGCATCGCGTCCGTGACCGCGCCGAGGAACAGCGCGCTCGTCATGCCCCGGAAGATCGACAGCAGGACGGGGTCGCCCGCAGCGATGGCGCCGAACAGCACGGCCACCAGCCCGATGACCGCGGTCACGAGATCGAGCTCCGGCGGGAACTCCGGCGCCTCCTTGTCGAAACGCTGCTCCTCGCGGTCGATACCGGTCATGGCGGCCACGCGTTCGGTGCGGCGTTCGACCACCTCGCGCTGTCCCGTGACACCGGCCTTTCGGCGGACAACCGAGACGGCCAGGGTGACGACCCCCGCGGCGACGAAAACCATGGTGCCGATCTCGCGGGTCCAGGTGGGTTCGGAGACGAAACCGGCGATCAGCGAGCCCGCCCC
>BQJV01000436.1 GCA_021604885.1 Acidimicrobiales bacterium | reverse complement strand
GGCCGAACTGCCGTCGCGCGACGTGCTGCTGGCTCAGCTGGCCGGTGCGTTCCAGGCGCCGATGGCCAAGTTCGCCGGGCTGCTCGCTGCGGTTCCGCGCGACTTCGCCTACGGGTTGCAGGCGCTCATCGAGAAGGGCGGTGGCCCCGACGCCGCCGCTGATGAGCCCGCCGCCGAGGCGCCTGCGGAAGCCGAAGCTTCCGTCGAAGAACCTGCCGAGGCCGCTGAGGCCGAGGCACCCGCCGAGGTGGAGGAATCCGCCGAGGCACCCGCAGAGGCCGAGGCCGCTGCCGATGAATCTGGTGAGGCCGATCAGGCCGAAGCCATCGAAAACAACACAGAGGAGGCCTGATCATGGCAACCAAGGAAGAGATTCTCGACGCGATCGGCGCCATGAGCGTCCTCGAGCTGAGCGAACTGCTGTCGGACTTCGAAGAGAAGTTCGGCGTCACCGCCGCGGCCCCCGTGGCCGTTGCCGCTGCCCCCGGTGGCGGCGGTGGTGATGCAGCTCCGGAGGAGGAGAAGGACTCGTTCGACGTCGTTCTCACCGCTGCCGGCGACAAGAAGATCCAGGTCATCAAGGAGGTGCGCGGTCTGACGTCTCTCGGTCTCAAGGAGGCCAAGGAGCTCGTCGACGGCGCCCCCAAGCCGATCCTGGAAGGCGCTTCCAAGGAAGACGCGGAGAAGGCCAAGGAGGCCCTCGAGGCCGCCGGCGGCTCCGTCGAACTCCAGTAGAGCGCTGCGCTCCGGCGCATCGAAGACTGCGAACCGCACCGGCCCTCGGGTCGGTGCGGTTCCGCGTTCCGGGTCGGTTGAATCGTCCGCGAACGGCGTCCGTTAGGGTGCGCCGATGGCCGACCCGATCTCCCATGTGAACGTGCTCGCCGTCGATGGGCAGCTGATCGTGACCTGGCGGGGCGGCGGTCCCGAGGTGTCCGTCTTCCTGTCCGACTCGCCGGACGACGCAGGCACGGATGTCCGCGCGCCGGATGCACCGGGCCGCACGACACTGCGCCGAGAAGCGCATCCGCAGTACGTGCATCTCTTCAGCCCCGACGACGGCTTCGTGGTCGCCGCGCCGCGGCGGATCGAACTCGATGGCCCGGACAATTTCCGGGACATCGGCGGCTATCCGACCGCGGACGGCTCGTGGACCCGCTGGGGTCGCGTCTTTCGCAGCGACGGCCTGCATGGTCTGACGGATACGGACCATGGCGTGCTCGAGCGACTCGGGATCACGACGGTGTTCGACCTGCGCTCCGACGGTGAGGTCGAACACGCGCCGGATCGGCTCCCAGCCCATGTCGACCATGTGCACATGCCGATGTCGAGCGACGTCGCGCAGCAGCGCTCCATGCTCGAGCGAATCGTCGACGGTGACCTGACCAAGTTCGACGAGGACGACATGGCCGAGGGCTATCTCCGCATGCTCGAGGGGTTCCCCGACTACATCGCTCGGATGGTGACCGCCGTGGCGGAGGGGGAGACGGTCCTCTTCCATTGCACCGCGGGCAAGGATCGGACCGGGATCACGGCGATGACCATGCTGGGGCTCGCCGGCGTGGCCGAGCCCTACATCCTCGACGACTACGAGATCTCGGCCCAGTACCGAGCCCAGTCCTCACAGGGGACGACCCGGTTCGCGGACCAGATCCGAGAGGCCGGCTACGATCCGGACGACTTCCACGCGATGTGGGGGTCGCCACGGCCGGCGATGCGCAAGACACTCGATGGCCTGCGCACGAAGTGGGGCGACCATGCGGCGTACGTGCGCAGTATCGGCGTTGCCGATGACGTCGCCGGCCGGGCCCGCGTCGCCCTGCGTCGCGAGGATTGAGTCGCGGCGCCGTCGCGTGCGGTTCACACGATGGTCATCCCGAGGTCGTTGAGTCGCCTGCATCGACGGTTTACAGTCCCGATGTAATCGCTTTCATCCGGAGTGTCCGTGCCCCCGTCCGCAACTGAACACCTGCGCCCCGCTCCATGGTGGGTCGGCGCTGTCGGTTACGAGGTCTACATCCGGTCGTTCGCCGACAGCAACGGCGACGGCATCGGCGACCTGTCGGGGATCATCGATCATCTCGACCACATCGCCTGGTTGGGCGCGGACATCGTGTGGATCACACCGTTCATGCCGTCGCCGGGGTTCGACCACGGCTACGACGTGAGCGACTACGCCGACATCGACCCGGTGTTCGGCACGCTGCAGGACTTCGACCGACTCATCGAGCGAGCGCACGACCTGGGGCTCCGAGTCCTGGTCGACCTCGTGCCGAACCACACGAGTTCCTCCCACCCGTGGTTCCTCGACGCCATCTCCGCACCGGATGCCCGCCATCGGGACTGGTACGTCTGGGCGGACGGGCGCGACGGCGGCCCCCCGAACAACTGGGTGAGCCACTTCGGCGGCCCCGCGTGGACCCAGGACGACACGTCCGGTCAGTGGTACTGCCATTTGTTCCTGCCCGAGCAGCCGGATCTGAACTGGGCGAACCCCGAGGTCCGTGACGCATTCGACGATGTCCTGCGTTTCTGGTGTGCGCGCGGCGCGGATGGCTTCCGCATCGATGTCGCCCACTCGATGACCAAGCACCCGGATCTCCCCGACAACCCGGTGCTTCGTCCGGCCGATCCCGGGGCGGGGCCGACCGCGATCTTCGAGTCGTTCGACCACCGGTACGACCTCGATCAGGACGACAACACCGACATCTACCGGCACTGGCGCGAGGTCGTCGAACCGTACGGCGCGATGCTCGTGGGCGAGGTCAACGTGCCCACCCCCGAACGCTCCGCCCGCTACACCGCCCCGGGCGTGCTCGACACCGTCTTCTTCCTTCGGCCGGCGTGGATGGAATGGGACCCGGCCGCACTGGTCACGGCGCTCACGACCATGCACGATGCCGATCCCGATGGCGTCTCGTGGACCATGAACAGCCACGACAGCTCGCGCTCGGTCACCCGGTTCGGCGGGGGCGACACCGGACGCCGCCGCACGCTCGCCGTCACGGCACTGCAGTTCGCCCTCGGTGGGGTGCCGTTTCTCTACCAGGGCGAGGAACTCGGGCTCGCCGACGGTGACATCGCCCCGGCCGATCGGGCCGATCCGATCTGGACGCGTAACGAGGTCATCCAGGAGGCCGGCCGCGACGGCGGACGAACCGGTGTTCCGTGGGCCCCCGGTCCCGGGAACGGCTTCACCTCGGGGCAGGCGTGGCTCCCCGCCGCCGACCGACCCGATGATCAGACTGTCTCGGTGCAGCGTGCGAATCCGGATGCGCTCGTCCACCGCTACCGCGAGCTGATCGCGCTTCGCCGCGCTCATCCCGACATTCGTGACGAACCACTCCAATGGGTACCGGTCGACTCGGCCCATGCAGTCGGTGCACGACGAGGCGCGGTGATCGTGATCGCGAATCTCGGCTGCGCCCCGATCACGGCCGACCTCGGTGTTCGGAC
>BQJV01000435.1 GCA_021604885.1 Acidimicrobiales bacterium | reverse complement strand
CCGCGACCTCCTCGAGCGGCTCGCGCGCTAGCGCGGCGTTCCGCCGCTCAGGCGTCGCCGGCAGGAGCCGGTGGCGGAGGCGGGAGCTCGGACGGGCCGCCGCCATCGCCGGGCTCGTCGTCGGGCCGCATGGCCTTCAGGATGTCGACGCCGGTCGCTGCCTCGATCTGTTCGCTGATGCTGACGACGGCGCCGGGAAGCTGCGCGACGAGACCGGGGATCCCACCCCCGCCGGAACCACCGCCACCGTTGTCGACCACGGCCACGCGATCGATGTCGATGTTGCTCACGGTGGAGGTGATCTTGTCGACCAACTCGGGGAGCATGTTGAGCACGAAGATGCGCTGACCGTCCTCACCCGCGGCCTTGTACTGCTCGGTCAACCGACGGAAAACGTCGACCTGCGCCTTGCCGTCCTCGATGATCTTGGCTGCCTCGGCCTGTGCCTCGAGCTGCTTCGCTTGCAGGTTCGCCTTGGCCGGCGTGACCACGTTGGCCTCGAGACGGCGACGCTCCAGCTCGATGCGCTGCTGCTCGAGCTCCTGCTCGGCGGTGGCGCGAGCGATGTCGCCGGCGACGGAAGCCTCTTCCTCCTTGGCACGCGCGACGGCGTCGAGTTCAGCAGTGCGGACCCGGAGCATGTTCTGCTCCTCGACGATGTTCTTGTCCGCCTGCACCGCCGCGATCTGGGCGCGCTCCCGAGCTCCTGCCTCGGCCTGCTCCGACTCGGCCATGCGGTTGGCCTCGGCCACGCGGGCTTCCTTGACGACCTCCGCGGTGAGACGACGGCCGACGGACTCGAGGTACTGGTTGTCGTCGGTGACGTTCTGGATCTTCATGACGTCGAGCTCGAGACCCAGCGTCTTGATGTCGTCGTCTGCCTCGTCGATCAGCTGCTGGGAGAACTTCAGCCGGTCCTCGTTGACCTCTTCGGGTGAGAGGGTCGCGAGAACGCCACGGAGGTTGGCCTCCAGGGTCTCCTTCGCGATCTGGCCGATGTTGGCGTGCGGAACGTGCAGGAAGCGCTCGGCCGCGTTCTCGAGAAGGCCTTCCTTCGACGACACCTTCACGTTGGCGATGCCCTGCACGTTGAGCGGAATCGTGCCCTTGGAGTAGGCGTTGGTGACCGACACCTCGAGCGGAATCGTGTTGAGGTCCATCCACGCGACCTTCTCGACGATCGGCAGGCGGATGGTGCGACCACCCCTGAGGATCCGGTAGCCGACGGTGCGACCGTCGGACAGCGTCCGCTTCTTGCCGGTGATCACGGCCACCCGGTTGGGCGGACAGATCACGATCAACGAACTCACGATCGCGATCGCGAGCAACACGCCGATCACGATGATCACAGCCGCACCGATGATGAACTCCACTACTCCATACCTCCTGCGCAGCTGCGCACTCCTTCGCCGACCACGATGGTCGGCGTCGCAACGGTCACTCGAGCTCCATCAGGGGACCGAGCGGCGCGACGAGCGCCACCCCTCCCTCGATCCGTACGACGACCACCCGCTCGCCGGCGTCGATGGTGGACCCATCGGCCGGCGAGGCAGTCATCTGTTCGCGCGCCCCCGCGATGTCGAGAATGATCTTGCCCCGGTGTTCGCTGCTCACCGGCAGCGCCACCTGGGCGATCGTGCCTTCGAGCTCGTGGTCGGCCACGGTGCTCGAGGCGTCGTCCGCTCCGGCCCACGTCAGCAGCGCCTTGCTGCCCCAGCCGGCGCCGATACCGATCGCGCCCGCGGCGAGGAGCGTGACGAGCAATGGCGTGTCCGTCCACTCGCCGATGAGGCCGATCGCACCGAACCCCGCGAGGAAGAACGCGATCGCACTGAGCGGAATCGCGACGAACGGGCCGTCGCCGTCCAGGTCGAGGCTGAGACCGTCACCGCCATCCGCGTCACCGCCGATGGCCATCCACAGCAGTAGCGGGAGTCCGACGATCAAACAGAAGAGATAGAGCCCGGTCATTTTCCTCCCACGAACGTAGTACGGATTCGACGGCCGGTAGCCGCGGGTACGCTCCGGCCGTGAGCGAGCGAGAAACCCACGTCGTCAACAATCTCGGGATGGATCTCCCCGAGTCGATCACCGGACTGCCGGGCATCCGGATCACCACGATCGGCCCGGACGAACCGGTGCCGGACGACCTCCGTGCGGACGTGCTGTACACCCATACCTGGGGTGGGGGAAACGTGCCGGAACTGCTGACGCGGGGCGTGCGCTGGGTACAGGTCATGGGCGTCGGCGTGGACCGCTTCCCGCTCGACATCCTGGGCGAGGACCAGGCGCTCGCGTGTGCCCGTGGGGCCACCGCGATCCCGATCGGCGAGTTCGCCCTCGCCGCGATGATCAGCCACGCCAAGGCAATGCCGGAGGTCTGGATCGACGACGTCCCCGAGGGCGGTTGGTTCAGCGACCAGCGCATCTCCGGGCTCTACGGCAAGACGGTGGTGATCCTCGGCGTGGGTGGCATCGGAAGCCATGTGGCCAGACTCGCGCTCGCCTTCGGCATGCGGGTCATCGGCGTGCGCCGCCGCGACCTCCCGTCCCCCGTCGAGGGCATGGAGGTCGCCACGGACCTGCGCGCCGTCATCGGCGAAGCGGACCATCTCGTCATCGCTGCGCCGGCGACGGACGACAGCCACCACATCGTGAACACCGAGCTGCTCGCGGCGGCGACGCCAGGGCTCCACATCGTGAACGTCGCCCGCGGCTCGCTCGTCGACCAGGAGGCGCTGCGGGCAGCCCTCGACGACGGCACCGTCGCCCGCGCATCGCTCGACACCGTCGACCCCGAACCACTGCCGGCCGGGCACTGGCTCTTCACCCACCCCGAGGTGCGGCTCTCCCCCCACGTCTCGTGGGCCGGACCGGGCTCACGGACCGCGATGCTCGACGCGTTCATCGACAACTACCACCACTTCCGCGCGGGCGAACCGCTCACCGGCGTGGTGGACCTCCAGCTGGGCTACTAGCCGGGGCGCGGCTGTCCTACGCTCGGCGGCCATGTCGTTCAACGCTTTCTTCCACGAGGTCGCCGCCGAGGTCCGCAACTGGGGCCGCTGGGGCGACGACGACCGCATCGGCACGCTGAACCACATCACGGACGCGGCTCGCGTCGAGGCCGCGGCGTCGGTCGAACACGGCCGCGCGGTCTCCCTCGCGATCGACCTGAAGCACGACGGCGTGCAGATCGGTCAGATCCCGACGCGCATCAACCCGGTGCACGTCATGGGCACGATCGACCACGCCGATCTCGGTGATCCCGACGGCGACGGCATGGTCCCGCACTTCTCCGACGACATGGTGACCATGGGGCTCCAGGCCGGCACCCACTGGGACGGCCTCTCCCACGTCAGCTACAACCACACGCTCTACAACGGGATCCCCGCCTCCTCCATCACCGCCCGCGACGGCTCCACCGAGCTCGGCATCGAACACATCCGCTCCCTTG
>BQJV01000434.1 GCA_021604885.1 Acidimicrobiales bacterium | reverse complement strand
CACATCGACCCGAGGATCGGACCCGCGATCGAGCCGAGTCCGCCGATGATCGCCATGACCACGACGCGGACCGAGGCCGCCGGGGCGAACTGCTGGGCCGGCGCCAACGATGGTTGGACGATGACGAACAGCGACCCGGCGAGCGCCGAGATCCCGCCGGCCACCGCGAAAGCGGTGAGCTTCGCGCGGGCGGGCGAGACCGTCGACGCAGCGGCCATCTCCTCGTTGTCTCGGACTGCGATCAGGGTGCGGCCGAGCCCCGATGACCGGATGCGGCCGGCGATCCACGCCGTGAGCATCAGCGCGACCAGACACAAAAGGTAGAGGCTGCGGCGTGATGCCGAGAAGTCCATGCCGAGGAACGACGGTGGCCGGGCCGGTCGGGGCGCCGTGGTGCCACCGGTGAAGAAGTCCTGGGTCAACAGCCAGGAGCCGGCGGCGACCGCAAAGGCGAGGGTCGTGACCGCGAGGAAGAGTCCCCGCACCCGCAACGCCGGTAGGCCCACGAGCACGGCCGCCACCACGCCGAGCGTCACCGCGGCGATGACGGCAAGGCCCCAGGGCAGCTCGACACTCGCGTCGAAGAGGTCGAACGGGATCGGGATGTCGTGGCCCTTCGTGAAGGCGAGCGTCGAGAGCGCACCGAGGCCCACGAACGCGAACTGGCCGAGCGACAGCTGACCGCCCCATCCGGTCAGGATCGTCAGCGACAGCGCGACCATCGCGAAGAGGAGCATCTCGGTCCATATGAGGATCCCGGCGGACGTGGTGACGAAGACCGGAATCATGGCGAGGCCGCCGAAAAGGAAGGCGAATCCGATCCGGTTGAGGTTGCGGACCCACCACACGGTGCGAAGCCGCTCCGGGATGGGGCGGGACGGCGGCGACAGCGACCAGCCGTCCTGCTTGCCCTCCTTGATGAACCAGAGGACGACCACGAGCACCGTCACGAAGAACCAGACGTTGACGATCTTCTGGTTCGTGCTGTCGACGTTGAACCGGACGATGTTCTCGACCAGTCCGACGGCGAGACCGGCCCACAGCACGCCCGGAAGCGACCGCATGCGGGCGAGCAACGACACGACGAGCACCTTGAGAAGGAGCTCCTCCACCAGGAGATTGCCGGTGTCGTCGACCTGGGCGGCCTGCAGACCCTGCAGCGGCGCGGTGAGGATGGCGGTCGTCGCGCTGAACGCACCGGCGATGGTCCAGACGATCGTCGACACCCGCCGCGGCGACGTGCCGTACACCCGAGCCGTGTCGGGGTTGTCGGCCGACGCTCGGACCGCGAGGCCGAAGCGGGTGCGGGTCATGAACAGGCCGAGCAGTGCGATCAGGGCCGGCACCACGATCAGCACGGTGATCTCGCGCGCCTGCAGACGAATGTGATCCGTCGGGTTCCACTCGAGTGTGAACGCGGTCGGGATCGAGCCGCCCGTGGTGATGTCCGGAATCCACGAGACACGGGCGAGCGTGAAGATCTGCCCGACGCCGATCGTGGCGATCAGGATCACGAGCCGAGGTGATGTGAACAACCGTCTGACCACGATCAACTCGACGACCATGCCGATCAGCGCCGTGCCCGCGACGGCGAGGAAGAAGGCCAACCACCACGAGACGCCGTAGTTGATGATCATCATCACGAAGATCGCGAGTCCGAACACGCCCATCTCGCCGTGAGCGAAGTTGAGTACGCCGGTGGATCGATAGATGAGGACGAACCCGGCGGCGAGCGCGGCGTAGGTCAGCCCGGTGATGAGCCCGATGACGACGCTCTGTTGCGACAGCTCGATGCCGAAGAGCTCGATCACCCGCCCTCACCTCCGAGGAACACGGCCCGAGCGAGGTCGTCGCGTTCGGCGAGCTCGCGGGCCGGTCCCTCGAATCGCACGACGCCCTTCTCCATGAAGATGGCGCGATCGGCGAAGGCGAGCGCCACGTTGAGCGACTGTTCGACGATCACCATGGTCTGTCCCTGTGCTCGCAATCGTTCGACGATGGAGAGCAACTCCTGCACCACGACCGGGGCGAGGCCGAGGCTCAGCTCGTCGATGAGGAGGACCTCGGGTTCGTGGACGAGCGCCATCGCGAGAGCGAGCATCTGCTGCTGACCACCGGAGAGGTCGCCGGCCCGTTCGCCGAGCCGGCCCTCGAGCGCCGGGAATGTCTCGAGCACCTCGGTGATGCGGCGATCGGCGTCCGCCGAGTCGATGTCGGATCCGAGCATCGACGCCCGGAGGTTCTCGCCGATCGACAGCGCGGGGAAGATCCCGGCACCACCGCGGAGCTGCACGATCCCCACCCGGAAGCGGGTCTCCGCCTCGGCATACGTGATCGTGCGACCGTTGAGGCGGACGACGCCGCGGTCGGGAATACCGAGTCCCGAGATCGCACGGAGAAGGGTCGACTTCCCGGCGCCGTTGGTGCCGAGCAGGGCGACGACCTCCCCCTTGGCGACCTCGATCTCCACATCGAAGAGCACCTGCACCGGTCCGTAGCTGAAGTCGAGGTTGCGGACCTGCAGTGCCGGCACCTCCTCACCGGACGCGATCTTGCGCGCCTCGGCCTGCTCCTCCATCAACTCTTCGACGGCCAGCGAGATGTCCCGACGGATGTGGAACGCGCCCCGCCGGATCAGCCAGCCGGCGAGCAGCGCCGTCCAGGGGGCCACGACGATCATGGCGGTGCGGTTGTTGTAGGCGTCGGAGATCTGCCCGGCGACGAGCCCGCCGATGAAACCGCCCATGAGGAAGATGAACACCGGCAGCAGGGCGAACGCCTGGGCCCGGATCCGGTACGGGGCGACGGCGGCGATGATCGTCGGTGCGGCGACGAAGGATGCGGAGATGCATGCCTGGGCGAGGCCGATGCCGATGACGAGCGGTCCGATCGGCTTCAAGGGCAGGGCGATCATGTAGATCACTCCGGCGGTGGCGATCAGCGTGCCGGTGAGCTTCACCAGCGATTCCGGATCCTCGCGGAACTTCTCGTCGAAGCGGCGCCCGGCGATCGGGATGGCAACGAGCGAGGGAATCCAGAGGAGCGCCTCGATGATGCCCCGGTCGAGCGCGTCGTAGCCGTACTTGTCGTCGAGCAGCAGGTTGAACTGACCGGGCACGGCGATCAGCGCGAAGCCGAGCACACCGACACCGGTGGCGAAGAAGTAGAACGTGCGGATCTTGCGGAGCCGGGCCAGCGCCGTGCTCATCGACGGCTCGAGCTCGTCCACCTCCAGCGCGTCATCGGTGAGCAC
Source organism: Acidimicrobiales bacterium (assembly GCA_021604885.1). Classification (GTDB taxonomy): domain Bacteria; phylum Actinomycetota; class Acidimicrobiia; order Acidimicrobiales; family Aldehydirespiratoraceae; genus JAJRXC01. Next base: position 208 of record BQJV01000434.1, on the reverse strand, counting down.
CGATGCCTTCTCGTGCTGGCCGCGGGGCGGCTCCTTCATGCGCAGCGACGCGAGCCCGACGAGCACCGGAGGAATCGCCACGACGACGAACGCCCACCGCCAACCCTCCGTTCCGCCGGCGATCGTCGCGACGCCACCGATGGTCAGCGGACCGAGCAACTGACCCAGCGGCCGACCCATCCCCTCGAACGCGAAGACCTTTGCCCGG
>BQJV01000433.1 GCA_021604885.1 Acidimicrobiales bacterium | reverse complement strand
CCGTGGTCGCGGTCGGGTGGTAGATCCGCACGGGGAGGTCGCCGGCCGGTCCGGGGATGGTGCGGTCGTGGGTGGACACCGAGTCGACCGGATCGTGCTGGGTGATCTGCACCATCTCGGCGAAGCCCTCGCGCATCGACTCGGGGGTCGGCTCGTCGCCGGCCAACTGCTTCAGCGCAGCCGCGGCGAAGACCTGCATCTGGAGGTCGAGCGTGTTGTCGTCGATGACGAGCGGCTCGCCGGCCATACGGCGCAGGGCGCGCTTCGGAAGCCGGCTCGTGGTGCGAGCCGCGGCGCGGGCGATGCGGGTGCGAGCGGACATGGGCCTACTCGTCGCGGAGCACGGCGACGTCGTGCGGGTGGCTCTCCCGCAGACCCGCGCCCGTGATGCGGACCAGCCGGGTGCGGTGGCGGAGATCATCGAGGTCAGCGGCGCCCGCGTAGCCCATGCCCGACCGGAGACCACCCATGGTCTGGGCGACGAGCTCGGACATCGGCCCGGCGTAGCGCACACGAGCCTCGACCCCCTCGGCGACATGCTTGCCGGGCGCCTGACCCGTGCCGTAGCGATCGCTGGCGCGACCGCGCATCGCGCCGGCCGAGCCCATGCCCCGATAGGTCTTCCACATCGCGCCGTCGACGAGCTCGAGGTCACCGGGCGCCTCGTCCACACCGGCCAGCAGGTTGCCGAGCATCACGCAGTCGGCACCGGCGACGAAGGCCTTCACGATGTCGCCCGACGTGACCACGCCGCCGTCGGCGATCACGGGCAGTCCGAGCTCACGCGCCGCGGCGGCGCATTCGTGGATCGCCGTCATCTGCGGCATGCCCGCACCGGCGACGACCCGCGTCGTGCAGATGCTCCCCGCCCCGACGCCGATCTTGATGACATCGGCGCCGGCCTCGGCGAGCGTCTCGACGCCCTGGCGGGTGACCACGTTGCCGCCCACCACGGGAAGATCCGGCCAGCCCTTCTTGATCGTGCGCACGGCGTCGACGACGCCCTGCGTGTGACCGTGGGCCGTGTCGATGACGAGCATGTCGACGCCGGCCGCCTCCAGGGCCTCGGTGCGTTCGGCGGTGTCGGTGACACCGACCGCCGCGGCGACACGGAGCCGGCCGTCGGCGTCGAGCGTGGAGTCCGGGTTCTCGATGCGCTTGGTGATGTCCTTCACCGTGATGAGCCCGGCCAGACGCCCGTCCTCATCGACGAGCGGCAGCTTCTCGATGCGGTGCTTGTGGAGGATCGCCACCGCGGCCTCGATCTCGGTTCCGACCGGTGCGGTCACGAGCGGCGCCGTCGTCATGAAGTCGGTGACCGGCTGCGCGTACTCGTCGGCGGTACAGAACCGGATGTCACGGTTCGTCAGGATGCCCTGAAGCCGGCCGTCCGGATCACAGATCGGCACGCCGCTGATCTTGTGCCGCGCCATCAGACCTTCGGCATCGTTCAGCGTCGCCGTCGGCGGGAGGCTGATGGGAGACGAGATCATGCCCGCCTGGGCGCGCTTCACCCGGTCGACCTCGTCCGCCTGCTCTTCGACGGAGAAGTTGCGGTGCAGCACGCCGAGTCCGCCGGCGCGCGCGATGGCGATCGCGAGCGGCGCTTCGGTGACGGTGTCCATCGCCGCCGACATGAGCGGGACCCGCAGTTCGATCCCGGCGAGCGATGTCGTGGTGTTGACCTCGGAGGGCAACACCTCGCTCCAACCCGGGACCACGAGCAAGTCATCGAAGGTGAGCGCCTCGGCGCCAGCGAAGATCTCGTCGTTCATCTGGTCACGATAGACCTTCGGATGACTTGAGACAGGGTCGTGTCCGCCGATGATGAGACATGAAGTGGAAGCTGTGGATCACGGGGTTGGTCCTCGCCGCATCCTGTGCCGGACCCCAACCCCCTGACGCGTGGTCGGTCGAGCGCGTCACCACGGATGAGGAGGTCCTCAGCGACGCGCTGTGTCGCGAGGTGTCCGAACTCGCCCTCGGTTCCCACGCGGCCGAGCCCGGGCTGTCGGTGGTTCTCGACGAGTTCGCCCGACTCGGCGCACTCGCCGGCGCCACCGATGCCCTGCCGCTCATCGTCGGGATCGAGCGCACCCTCGCCGACGAGTCGCTGAGCGAACACCGGTCGTTCGTGCAGCTCCACGACCTCCTCGTCGAGGCTGCGGCCGCGCTCGACGACGCCACGTCCGCCGCGTGCGGGATTCCCGCGTTCAGCGCGACCTACGCGACCTCCGGGTTCGGCGAATGCCACTTCGAGCTCGAGATACCGATCGCCGCGTACACGCTCGTCGGCGAGCCGGGCACCTGTGACTCCGACGGACATCCGACCCATCTCCCGTGCTGGAGCACGGACGGCGATCATCTCGCGATCGACTGTGTCTCGGGTGTGATCGTGCAAGCGGTCGACGGTGAATGGCGCGAGGCGGGCGAACCCCGCGTCATCTCGATCGACCGTGTCGACCCCGATGCTCCGCCACCGCCGGACACCTTCGTCCTGGTGGACTCCCCGGCATGCGCAGCCGTTGCGTCGCTCTTCCTCGACGGACCGACACCGAACGGGGTGATCCCCGACTACGACCGACTTCGCCTCGCGACGAGCGAACTCGACACCGCGACGCAGACCCTCGTCGACGCCTTCATCGCCGCCGCGACCGACCCGCCGAGTCTCGACGAGTTCGAGCTGCTGGTCTCGTCGCTCGACGACGCGACGATCCAGGCATGCGGTCTCCCGCTCGTCAGCGCCTGGGCGACGATGACCTCGACGGTCGCCGAGATGCCCTGCTGGGTCGCCACCGAGCGCGCCTACCCGGCGTATGGCGCGTCGGCCTGTCCCGACGGCGCCTGATCAGCCGCCGAGGCTGTCCGCGTCATCGGGCGTGATGGGCAGACTCGCGACACCCTCCGCCTCGAGCGTGCGATAGAGCTCGCGATAGCGGGCGTCGAAGGCCGAGGCGTGGGCCGACGACATCTCCGAACGCCACCGGCCGGTGTGGGCCTTCTCCGGGTCGATGGCGCGGGCGAAGTAGCGCTCGATGGCCGGCGTCCGTTCGAACCCGGCGAAGGTCAGCACCTCGTCGAGCCGCTCCTCACGGTGCGTCAGCGCGAACTCCTCGAACCGCACCCGCATGACCCGGTCCTGATCGGCCCGCGCCATCGCCGCGTGGCCGGCGCGCACGCGCGCGGCCCACCAATCGAGGGCGTCGTCGGGTGTGTTCGGGCCCCAGGCCATGGTGACGACGCTGGCCGCCACATCACGCCCGTCACGGACGATGTCGAACGCACGCGCCCGTGGGAACACCTGGAGCAGGATGTCGGTCGCCGCGGTGTTGTCCGGTGTCGTCTCGACCCAGGTGCGGGCCCCACGACCGTGGGCGTATGGGTCGACCAGCCGGTGCATGAACGATCGCAATGCCGTGGCGGGATCGTCGTCGGCGGCGGCGCGGAGTTGCTTCGCCGCCTCGCTGAGCTCGGCCG
>BQJV01000432.1 GCA_021604885.1 Acidimicrobiales bacterium | reverse complement strand
GACGCTGTCGCTCTCGTTCTCGTTGCCGCTGACGACGGCCACCCGCTGTCCGTCCACGAAGCCGGCCTGATCGAGGAGTTCGAAGAAGATCGGGATGCGCCGGCGTCCGGCCGACCCGCTGATGACCCACACGGACTTCGCCCCCTCGAGGAGCTCGACGGTCATGGTGCCCTCGAAGACGACGAGGTCTTGCTGGTTCGTGAGGCACGGTGTCGCCGACTCGGCGGGGCCGAGGAATGCGCCCAGCACGGCGAACACTTCTCGATCCTCGGTCATCCGCAGGCACGACGCCTCGGCATCGATGGCCAGTGCCGGGTTGTAGAAGTCGAGCACATAGTCGACCTGGCGGCCCGCGACGCCACCGCGCTCGTTGAGCTGATCGAGGTAGAACTCCCAGATCAGCCGCTGATCGCCCCACCCGAAGTCCTGGAGTCCGAGGTCCTTCAGCACGTCGAAGTCCAGCATCGACACGGCGATGCTCACTGTGTCCTCGGTGACGCCCTTCCACGACGCGGTGAGGACCGGTGGCTCTGTCGTCGCCGGATCCGGTTCGCCATCGCCCCCGCCCGGGGGCGCGGTCGTCGGCGACACCGTCGTGGTGGTGGACGAATCGCCCGGGTCCGTGGACCCTCCGTCGTCACCGCATGCCCCGGCAACGAGTGCCAGCACCAGCCCGATCCAGACCAAACGCTTCGTCATGTCGTTTCCCCCACGGCGGACCGTAGCAATCCCTGCTTCCTCGGCACAGCGGGCCGGTACCGTTGCGTCTCCGAGGAGCACCATGGCGAAGTCACAGAAGAAGCGCGACATCCCCGACGGCGCCACCGCCGTGGCGACCAACCGCGCCGCGCGCCGCGACTACGACATCCTCGACACGCTCGAAGTGGGGATCCAGCTCCGCGGCAGTGAGGTGAAGTCGCTGCGCGAGAGCAAGGTCCAGCTCGCGGAGTCGTTCGCCATCGTCTATCAGCACGAACTCTGGCTCGTCGGGCTCCACATCGGCGCCTATTCACACTCCGCCGGCGCGTTCGGCCACGAGCCCGACCGCCGACGCAAGCTGCTCGCCCACCGCGCCGAGATCGACCGTTGGGCGGCCCGCGTCGATCGCGAGAAGCTCACGATCGTCCCCCTTGCGCTCTACTTCAAGGACGGTCGGGCCAAGCTCGAGATCGCACTCGGGCGGGGCCGCTCCCAGGCCGACCGTCGCCACGACATCGCGAAGCGCGACGCCGACCGCGAGGCGCAGCGCGCGATCTCGCGGTCACGCAGCGGCAAATACTGAGCCCTACCGGCGGGTCCCCGCCGGGAAGCTCATCGGCATCACACGCGGCCCGCGGACCTGTCCCCCGGCCCACCTCATCGGCTCGCGGTCGCTCACGTGGAAGTCCGGAATCCGTTCGATCCACACCCCGAGCGCCGTGGTCATCTCGAGCCGGGCCAGGTTCGAACCGGCGCATCGGTGCACACCCGAGCCGAATGCCACATGGCGGTTACGGGCCCGGTCGATGATGAACTCGTCGGGGTCCTCGAAGTGTTCGGGATCGTGGTTCGCCGCCGGGAAGTTCATCAGCACCTTGTCGCCCGCGTGGATGCACACGTCGCCGATCTCCACGTCCACGTCGGCAACCCGCGCCATCGTGACCGGCGCGTAGTAGCGCAGGAATTCCTCCACCGCGATCGGCAGCAGTTCCGGCTCGTTGCACAGCCGCTCCAGGTCGCTCGGATTCGTCCCGAGATGCCACAGCGCCGACCCGATCGAGCTCCAGGTGGTGTCGATGCCGGCGACGATCAGAAGGTTGGTGATGCCGACGACGACCTCCGGCGTGATGTTCGCCTCGGGATGATCGATCTCCATGAACAGCAGCTCCGTGAGCAGGTCCTCCTGCGGGTCGGACTGCCGCTTGGCGACCTCCTCGCCGATGAAGCCGAGCAACTCGTCACGCGTGCGCAGACGGAGCTCCGGGTCGTTGAGTCCCTCGCCGAGGACACCGTTGACCCAGATCACGAACTGGTCGGCCATCCCGGGATCGATGCCGATCATGTGGGCGATGACGCGAGGCGGAATCTGCTGCGAGTAGTCGACGGCGCCGTCACACTGCCCCTGCTCGATGAACCCGTCGATCAGCTCGTGACACAGCTCCTCGGTGTACGCCTCGTAGGAGAGCACCGCCTTGGGCGCGAACGCGGGCAGGAGCATGCGCCGCGTCCAGTCGTGGATCGGCGGGTCGGCGGTGATCGGCGCGGCCGCGATCTGCTGCTCGTACCGCGACATCTCGGGCATGCCGGGCGCTCCCGGCATCACGAGCACCTGCCGGGACGACAGCTCCGGCACCATCTTGGCCATCGCGCGGATGTCGTCGAAGCGGGTCGGGTTCCACGAGCCTCCGAGTCGCTCGGTGTGGGCGATCGGGCACGTCTCCCGCATCTCGGCCCAGATCGGCACCGGGTCCTCCACGTAGGCCTGGTCGCGGATGTCGTAGTCCGTCGTCCAGTCCTCCACCGGACCGCCCGGAGCCCAGATCTCCGCGGATGTCTCCATCCGCTCCTTCTTGTGGATGTCGACCTCGCCGTCTGCCGTGCTCATGGTGGAACGGTACCGCGTCGACCGTCGGCGGGGCGGGAAACGCCGGGCCGCCGCGGGCGGTACGCTGGCGGGGCTGCTTGAAAATCAAACCAGCACCACGGGGCTGATCGGTTTCGACGTTGGGACCAGGATGCAACGACGTGCGACCAGAGTTGCTCAGACTCTCAAAACGGGGCACCAACAGAGACGCCGATTCGGACGATCTCGCTCTCGCCGCCTGACCTAGTCAGTAGGTAGAGAGTCATCGCGACCAGCAATGGCACGCGGGGCCTGACCACTGCAGCCTGTCACCAGAAGCAGTGGTGGACGGTAGGGAAAGACCACTGACAGCCGGCAAAGACCGCTGACCCCGAGGAAAGACTCGGTGGCCGGACCCTCGTGGTCCGCCTGACCCGGCAGGGTGGGAGCCACAACCCACGTTCACGGGAACGGTCGTATCGCGTCGGGTAACCACCTGACGGACGAGGGTTCGATTCCCTCCAGCTCCACGCCCGCGGACGTCACACACGCACACAATTCTTCGAACTGGTGGGAACTTATCGGGCGAAGCCCGATCAGTTCCCACCAGTTCGGGGTTTTGGGGTCAGTTCGTGAGTGCGAGCAGGGCGTCGAGAGCGGCGCGGATCATGGGACGGTCCGCGCTCGACACGCGATGCGACACTTCGATCGTCCGTGTGACCGGGCGAGCGAGCCGCGCTGCGTGCGTGCCGGAACGTGGCAGCACCGACCGTTCGGGCACGAGGGCCACGCCGCACCCGGCCGCGACGAGGTCGAGCGTGGCGGGATAGACGTCGACCTGGTGGGCGACATCTGGTTCGAATCCCGCGTCGCGGCAGGCGAGCAACACCGCCCGGCCGCACGCGGATGTGGGCGTCGGCGCGACGAACGGACGGTCGGCGAGCGTCGCCAGATCGATCACGTCAGCGCCGCGATCCGACGCCGGCAGGACGGC
>BQJV01000431.1 GCA_021604885.1 Acidimicrobiales bacterium | reverse complement strand
CTCGCGGGTGGACTCACCGGCAGCGGCACGCTCGCCGCGGTGCTGATGGGTGGCGCGGCCGGTTCGTTCGTCGGCCCGGATGCGTTGGACATGCCGCTCACCCTCGAGGACACGCGCGAGCGGGGCACGACCCTCGGGTCGGGCGTGGTCATGGCGTTCACCGACGAGATCGACATGACGGCGGTTTGTGTACGCATCTCGGAGTTCTTCCGCAACGAGAGCTGCGGCCAGTGTGTGCCCTGTCGGGTCGGCACCGTGCGCCAACACGAGACGATGGTGCAGCTCCAACGCACCGGCTCGCTCACCGCCGAACGCCGCGCGCTCGTCGACGACATCGCCCGCGTGATGGTCGACGCGTCGATCTGCGGTCTCGGGCACACCGCGGCGGCGGCGATCAACTCCGCCATCGAGCTCGGCCTGATCGAAGGCGCATCGTGACCGCGTCCGAAGTACGGGTTGCGCTCACGATCGACGGTCGGGCCGTCGACGTCCCCGCGGGGACGTCGATCCACAAGGCCTGCGAGTCCGCCGGTGTCGACACGCCGACGTTGTGCTGGGCCGAGAACCTCACCCCCGCCAACGTCTGTCGCGTCTGCGTCGTGGAGGTGGAGGGCTCGCGGGCACTCGTGCCGTCGTGCGCCCGCGCGGCCGAGGAGGGGATGGTCGTGGAGACCGACTCGGAGCGGGTGCGACACAGCCGCCGGATGGTGCTCGAGTTCCTCGGCAGCGGCGTCGACCTGAGCCAGACGGACGACCTCGCCCACTGGATCGACCACTACGGCGCCGAGCCGGATCGCTACGACCAGCCCGAGCTCCCGGCGGCTCGCATCGACGAGGCCCCGAAGGTCCAGGACGACCTCTACATCCGTGACTACGACAAGTGCGTCCTCTGCTACAAGTGCGTCGAAGCGTGCGGTGACGATGCCCAGCACACCTTCGCGATCGCGGTCGCGGGGCGTGGGTTCGATGCCCGGATCAGCACGGAGTTCGACGTCACGCTGCCCGACTCGGCCTGCGTCTACTGCGGCAACTGCATCGGTGTGTGTCCGACGGGTGCGATCCAGTTCAAGACCGAATTCGACATGCGCAACGCGGGGGACTGGCGGCCCGAGGAGCAGAACGTCACGACGACCGTGTGCTCGTTCTGCGGCGTCGGCTGCAACCTCGAGCTGCACACCCAGGACGACCGGATCGTCACGGTCACCTCACCCGCGGATCACTCCGTCACCCATGGTCACCTCTGCATCAAGGGCCGTTTCGGGTGGACCTACGTGCAGCCGCCGACCCGGCGTTGATCAGCTGCGAGGAAGCTCGGACCAGGGGAGCTCGCGCTGCTCCGCCTCGCCCGGCTCACGGGGAAGGCCGAGGACCCGCTCGCCGATGATGTTGTGCTGCACCTCGTCGCTGCCGCCGGCGATCGAGGAGGCCGGGGTGAAGAGTGCGTAGCGGTGGAACAGGCCGTCGATCGGGGCATCGTCGTGTTCGAGCATCCCCGCGGCACCGAGCGCGCCGAGCCCGACCTCACGCATGGCGCGGTTGAGCGAAGAACCCTGGAGCTTGAGGGTGGACACCTCGGGGCCGGGCTGGCCGCCCGCCTTCACCGAAGCGGCGGCGCGCCTGGCCGAGAGCTGGGTGGTCCGTCGGGTCGACACGAGCTTCATGAGCTCCTGGCGGAAGACCGGATCGGTCGTGTCTGCGTGCTCGTTGACGACCCGGTCGAAGAGGGGACCGGCCTGTCCCATCATCGCGAGCGAGAAGCCGTCGGCCGTGTGCATGACCGTCGCTGCATGATCTCCGACCCGCTGGTCGAGGTCGACGGCGGCAAACGGGGGCGTGTCACCGAGGCCGGCGTTGTCCGGGTCACGCTCGTGCGAGAGCGTGGTCATCGCTACGCGCCACCCCTCGCCGAGTTCGCCGAGCCGGTCGGCCTCGGCGACGCGGGCGTCCGTGAAGAACACCTCGTTGAACGCGGCGTCTCCCGTCATCTCCCGCAGCGGCCGGACCTCGACCCCCGGCTGGTGCATGTCGATCAGGAAGTAGGTGATCCCCCGGTGCTTGGGCTGATCGGGGTCGGTGCGGGCGATGAGGATGCCCCACGCCGCGTTCTGGGCGCCGGAACTCCACACCTTCTGGCCGTTGACGACCCACTCGTCGCCGTCCCGCTGGGCCCGGGTCGCGAGGCCGGCCATGTCGGATCCGGCTCCCGGCTCCGAGAAGAGCTGGCACCACGGCGCCGTGCCGTCGACGATGCCGGGGAGGTGGCGGGACTGCTGTTCCGCCGTGCCGTAGTGCATCAGCGTGGGAGCGACGAGGAACGTCGCCACGCCGTTCGGCGGCCCGAACGCCCCGGCCTCGTGGCGGGCCCGCACCGCGGCTCGGGCGGCCTCCTTGCCGAGGGCGCGGCCGCCAAAGCCCTCCGGCCAGCTCGGGAACGCCCAACCGGCGTCGGCCAACAACCGCCACCATTCGCGGACGGTGAGGTCCGCGCTCCAGTTCGCCGCGAACCAGGCCGCGGCCTCGGTGTGGACCTCCTCGGCGGGGGTGGTCATGGGAGCTCCCCGAGCCGAGAGCCGAGCTCCGGCAGGTCGTCGAGGTCGAGGTTGGCGAAACTGAACCGGATCATCCCCTCGTCCTCGGGCGTGAAGGCGATGCCGGGAATGGTCAGCACGCTGTGGTCGACGAGGAGCTGCTTCACCACGTCGACGGTCGGGCGGTCCCGGTGGTGACCGACCCAACCGAAGTAGGCGCCGGCGCCGACGAGCTCGAAGCGGCCCGGGCGCTCGGCCATCGTCGCCTCGAACGCGTGCTGGAGTCCGATGATGCGTTCGGCCTGTGCCGCCCGCCAGTCGCCGCACTCCCGTAGTCCGGTCTCGACGGCGAGCTGTCCGAGCGAGGGCGCGCAGATGGTCACACAGTCGAGGATCTTCAGCGCTTCGACGCGGAGTCGTTCTCCCGCCACGATCGCTCCGACGCGATACCCGGGGATGGCGAGGTCCTTCGAGAAGCTGTGGAGCGACACGACGGTGTCTCGCCACGTGGGGATGTCGAACATCCGGTGCGCCGGCTCGTCCGTGCCGCGGTAGGAGCGATACGTCTCGTCGAGGACCAGGGCGACATCGCGAGCGGTGCAGAGCTCGGCGATCTCGGCGATCCGTTCCGGCGGTGTGATCGCTCCGCTCGGGTTGCCCGGCGTGACGATCGTGACCGCACGGGTGCGTTCATCCATGACGGCCGCGATCTCGTCGGCCGTGGGAACGAGATCCTGCGCCGGATGCACGTAGCGGGGGTCGATGCCCTCCACCCGCAGCCACATGTCGTGGTTGAAGTAGAAGGGCACGACGAGCACGACATTGTCCCCCGGACCGGCGACCGCGTTGATCACCGCGCAGAACGCCTGATTGCAACCGGCCGTGATGACGATGTCGTCGTCGGCAACGGAGGCTGCGTACGCACTCGAGAGATCGTCGGCGACAGCCTGACGCACGGAGGGGATGCCGGGCTGGAGCGTGTAACGCGACCCCTCGGGCTCTGTGGCGGCC
>BQJV01000430.1 GCA_021604885.1 Acidimicrobiales bacterium | reverse complement strand
GATCGATCCGGTCGCCGCGCCCGCGGCACCGGCGCCAGTCGCACCGACAAGTGACGAGCCGAGCCACCTCAGCGGCGAGGTGACACCGCCGGCCGAGGCCGCCCCGGCGACGATCGTCAGCACGACGACCGCGCCGCCCACCACAACGACCACGGCCCCCGTCGTGACCGTTGCCTTCACCGCGAGCCAGGCGTACGGCTCGTGCGGCGAAGACGTGCCGTACGACATCTTCAGCGGCGCCGCGAGCCCTGGGTCGACGGTCACCATCTCCTCGCCGTACGGCTCCGGATCGACGACCGTCGACAGCTCCGGACACTGGGAGCGCACGGTCGAGTTCCCGTCGGCGCCCCGGGGCGAGACCTTCTCGGTCGCGGTGAGCGGTCTCGGCGGCTCGAAGACGTTCAGCTTCACCGCGACGGGCGGATCGCACACCTGAGCGCCGGTCGGCTTCTGGTCCGGCCCGGCGGGGCCGGGTACGGTCCCGCCCGTGAGCGACACCCCGGCCTACGACGAGTTCAGCCTGTTCCACGAGAACGCCGCCGAGTACGACCTCCCCTTCGACGGGTCTCCTGCCGTCCGGCGCGAGACGATCGCATTGGATCGGGGCATCGACCTGTCGGCCCTCGTCTGGGGCGACGCGGACCCGGAGCTCGTGCTGATCCACGGTGGCGCACAGAACGCCCACACGTGGGACACCGTCGCCATGAAGCTCGGTCGTCCCCTCGTCGCCATCGACCTCCCCGGGCACGGCCATAGCGACCACCGGCCCGAACACGACTACCTGCCGACGACGATGGCGGACGATGTCGCCCAGGCGGTGCGCCGGCTCGCCCCGAACGCCGAAGCGGTCATCGGGATGTCGCTCGGCGGCATGACTGCGATCTGTCTCGCCGCCGACCACCCCGACCTGGTCAGGCGGCTCGGGGTGGTGGACGTGACGCCCGGAACGGATCATGCGAAGGCCGAGCCGATCATCACGTTCGTCGACGGGCCCGAGTACTTCGCCGACTTCGCGGAGATCCTCGCTCGAACCGTCGAGTACAACCCCGGCCGCAGCGAGTCGTCCCTGCGGCGGGGCATCCTCCACAACGCCTACGAGATGGACGACGGTCGCTGGACCTGGCGCTACGACCGCATGCGGGACTGGAAGATCGGGGGCGACGACGCGCCGTCGTTCGACGATCTGTGGGACAAGGTCGATCAGGTCAAGGTGCCGATCACGCTGTGGCAGGGCGGCAAGTGGAGCGTCATCGGCGACGAAGACGTGGAGGAGTGGCTGAAGCGCCGCCCCGACACGATCCACATCGTCGTCGACGGCGCCGGCCACTCCATCCAGGGCGACAAGCCCATGGAGATGGCCGCCCTCATCGAGGATCTCCTCGCCAGATGAGACGGCGGGGTCAGAGTCCCGTCCCACCTTCGACCGGCGTTCCTGCCCTTCGCACGAGCGCGTGGAGGACGGTAGCGTTTCGCGTCAGCCGCCAATCTCACCAACGGAGCACATCGTGATCAGCGAGAACACCGGGAAGTTCTACATCGACGGAGCCTGGGTCGAGCCCAGCACCGACACCACGCTCGAGGTGATCAACCCGGCGACCGAGGAGGCCATCGCCTCGATCGCGATGGGTGGCACCGCGGATGTCGACGCGGCGGTCGCCGCGGCGAAGGCGGCGTTCGACACCTGGTCGCTGAGCACCAAGGAAGAGCGGCTCACGATCCTCAACAAGGTCGTGGAGCTCATCGGTTCACGGGCCGACGATCTCGCCAACGTGATCAGCGCCGAGATGGGCGCGCCCGGGTTCCTCGCGAAGGCAGCCCAGGCTCCGACCGGTCTGATGCACTTCCTCACGACGGCGGGGATCCTGGAGAACTTCGAGTTCGAGGAGGAGCTCGGGACGACGCTGCTCGTCAAGGAGCCTGTCGGCGTGGTCGGGATGATCACGCCCTGGAACTGGCCGCTGAACCAGATCGCCTGCAAGGTGGCTCCGGCGCTGGCCGCCGGCTGCACTATGGTCCTCAAGCCGTCCGAGGTCGCCCCGCTCAACGCCCTCCTGCTCGCCGAGATCCTCGACGAAGCCGGCGTGCCTGCGGGTGTCTTCAACCTCGTGAACGGCGACGGACCGACGGTGGGCTCGCACCTCTCCGCCCACCCGGACGTCGACATGATGTCGTTCACCGGCTCGACCCGGGCCGGCATCGAGGTCGCCCGCAACGCGGCCGACACGGTGAAGCGCGTCGCCCAGGAGCTCGGCGGCAAATCCGCGAACATCATCCTCGACGATGCGGACTTCGCCACCGCGGTCGGTCGTGACGCCGGCGGCATGTGCGTCAACTCCGGTCAGTCCTGCAACGCGGCGACTCGGATGCTCGTGCCGATGGCCCGCATGGACGAGGCCAAGGAGATCGCCAAGGCCGCGATGGAGGGTGTTGTCGTGGGTGATCCCTCGAGCGACGCGACGACGATCGGTCCAGTCGTGTCCGAGCTCCAGTGGAACCGCATCCAGGCGCTGATCCAGGCCGGCATCGATGAGGGAGCGACCCTCGTCACCGGTGGCACCGGCCGCCCCGACGGGCTGGAGAAGGGCTACTACGTCCGGCCCACGTTGTTCGCCGATGTCACGAACGACATGCGGATCGCGCAGGAGGAGATCTTCGGTCCGGTGCTCGTGCTGATCGGTTACGAGAACGAGGATCACGCGGTCGAGATCGCCAACGACACGGTCTACGGCCTGTCCGGCTACATCTCCGGCAGCCCGGAACGGGCGCTCGACGTCGCCAAGCGCATCCGCACCGGCATGATGCACGTCAACGGCGCCCAGTTGGACTTCAACGCCCCGTTCGGAGGCTACAAGCGCTCCGGCAACGGCCGGGAGTGGGGCCTGCTCGGTCTCGAGGACTTCCTCGAGACCAAGGCGATCATGGGCGCCGTCGCCGGCTGAGCCGCTCAAGGTGGGACGGGACTCTGACCCCGGCGTCTCAACTCAGGGGTCGGCGCGGGTGATGCCGATGACGGCGTCGAGGAGCGCGGTGTAGGGGACGAGGACGCGGCGGCCGTCGGCTGTCTCGATCTCGGCCTTCACCGTGTGGAGCTCGATGACGGTGCCCGTCGCGGCATCGGTGTCCACGGCGTCGCCGACGCTGAGCACTCGACGAAGCGCGCGGCTCGCGGCGACCTCTGACGCCACCGGACCGGAGCCCGAGTAGGCCACCAACGCGGCCGTGAGTGCGATGCCGAAGAACAGCGCAGCCGCGGCGATCGTGAGGATCTGCGTGTCGATCCCGAGCTGGTTCGCGGCGATCAGCGCGCCCATGAAGAGGATCGCGCCCCGCACGATCGGCGGCACCCGGCGGCGCATGGCGGGGGACACGTGGCCGAGCGAACGTTCGAGCGCAGCGACGATGAAGGTCGCTGCGATGTTGGCGATGATCAGCACGATCGCGGCGGAGAGCGCCCGCGGCACATAGTCGATGAAGTCGTTCGGCAGGTCGTCGACCGCGGTGTCGTCCACGAAGCCGAGGGCCGTGATCAGACCGACGATCACGGCCGCGGCGAAGA
>BQJV01000429.1 GCA_021604885.1 Acidimicrobiales bacterium | reverse complement strand
CGATGTCGATGTAGCCGCGGGCGGTCGGATGGAACGCCTGCTGCACGTCGTTCTGCAACTCCGCACCCGACACCCGCTGGTTGATCCAGTTGCTCACCTGCTCATCGAGGAACGTGAGCTCCTCGAAGTCGCGGACGTAGGGCTCCGGGTCGCAGATGGAGTGCCCGGCGAACGCGTTCCGCACGTCCCGAGCGAAGCGCACGTTGAAGCCGTCGGCCTCGGCCGCCTCTGCCGCGTCCTCCACCGCATCGTTGAGTCGGGTGATCACGGAGTCGAGCCACTCGACCTCGGGTGGGGAGATCTGTGACGGGCACGTGTCGCCCGGCTGTGCGGAGGGCGGGACGACGCGCGGGTATGGAACCACGACGAGGGTTGCGCCCGGAGCGCGATCGAGGATCGCTCGATACGCCCAGTAGAGCGATGACCGCAGCGGCGCGAGCCGGAGTTGAACGAGCTCCTCGCCGGTCAGCGGCGACGGAATGCAGCTCTCGGTCTTCTCGCACGCCCACTCCGCCAGGCCGGAGTCGTCGTCCGCGCAGTAGCTCGAGAGCAGACAGCGCAGGATGATCGTGAAGAAGCCCAGGTCATTTCCGCCCATCGACATGAGGACCAGGTCGGTGTCCGGCGGAATCCGGTCGAGCTGAGGCGGTTCGTTGCCGTTCGGGTGGTAGAGGTCGCCGATCACCGCACCGGAGCACGCCGCGTTGTTGATCCCGGGGTAGAGCTGGGCGCCATACGTCGAGGGCGACCGGTGACAGGTGTTGCCGGGCCCGTTCGTGCCAGGGTCGTAGTCTCCGGCCCCCTCGCCGGCGGAGTAGCTGTCGCCCAGCTGGATCGGGGACCGCGCCGTCCGCAGGATCGAGCCGGCATCGTTCACGCCAACCCATGTCGACGGAATGGACACCTCCCCCTCGAACCGCACCGCGGACGCGTTGGACGCGTCGGCCTCGAGCGACCAATCGAGCATTGATGGCTCGTATCGACGGGGTACCCCTTCCGCGAGCACGATCGCGATGTCGACGCCCGCGCCGAGTTCTCCGAACGAGTTGACCCGCGGCGCGCCGATCAGTCCGGAATCGCCGTCGAGGGTGATGGTGACGTTCTCGGCGATGCCGGGCCCGTTGTTGACAAGCCGGGCGCGCACCTCGAATGGCGTGTATCCGTTCTCGTTGGCGACCAGCTCGGAAGACGCGGTGATCTCGAGTAGGAGTTCGGCCCGCTGCAGCTCGAGGAACTCCTGGATCAGCTCCTCGCTGTCCTGCACGTCCGAGTAGGTGCCATTCGTCGCGTTGGCGATGCACTCGAGCTCGGCCTGTCCGTCGGCGTCGATCTGAAATCCCACCGTGTTGACCGTCAGTCCGATGCCCTCGGCCGCGAGCCGCTCGGCGACCGGGCACGGGTCGCCGCACTCGTTCGACTTGCCGTCGGACACGAGCACGACGCTCGGGGCGCGGCGGCCCGCGAGGTCGACCGCCGCCTGCTCAAGCGCCGCGGCCGTCGGCGTCCCACCCCCTGTCCGCATGCCAGCGAGCGTCGCCGTGACGGTCGACGAGTTGCCCGTCCCGATCGGCACCACGAGGTCGCCGCCGTCACAGGACGAGCCTGCGAACGTGCGCATCCCGGTTGCCGTGTCGACTCCGATGCCGTTGACATAGGCCTCGACGGCGAGCCGAGCCCCTTCGATCTTCCGCACCCCGTTCCCGTCGCGGTCACTCATCGAACCCGACGTGTCGAGCAGTACGAGCACCGCGGGGGGCTCGGTGACCGACTCCTCCTCGATCCCGAGGAAGTCGGCGGCGAAGCGCTGCTGGGTGCCGAGCGCGTCGGCGAGACCGGATCGCAGGAACGTCGCGCCCGGATCCTCGATTCCCGGGAGGCGCGTCTCGTCGTTGCCGGCCAGGAACGTCACGATCAGGTCGGCCGACGACCAGGTCTCCGGGCCCAGACGGGCGGCGATGTCGTCGAGCGATTCGTACTCGTCGGGGTCGAGTCCGCGAACGGAACGGGTGATGGACCCCTCCAGGCGACCGTTGCCGAGGTTGACGACTTCACGGCCGACGACCGCCGACCGACTCACGTCATCGGCAGCGGGGATGTCGCCGTGAAAGAAGTCTGACCCGAGGATGCAGTCGGCGTATTGGTACAGCCCGGCGAAGTTGTCGATGAAGCTCAGGCCCTTCCACCGAGCGAACTCAGTGACGAGGTCGATCCCCCGAAGGACACCCGCCATCTGGTTGACGACGTCCTCGACCACTTCATCGCTCACCCCCGGGACGAGGCGACCCACCGCCTTCAGCACGTCCGCACCCAGCTCACGACCGAACGCCTTGATGCCGTCGATCGCCCCGATTTCGTACGAGCACTCCTCGTAGAAGATCCACTCCTGATACGTCCGCGCCGTGAGGGCAGTGGCCGGGTTCATGAGCATCGAGCCCTGCTCCCGCATCTCCGCACCGGAGCCGATCCCGGCCTGGATGACGTGATCACCCGACCACTCGTGCTCCTTGCCGACCGGGGTGTTGATGCGAATGCCCGTGAGCGGAATGCCCACGCCCGGCTTCTGGCGGATCCGCTGATCCGACCCGATGACCATGACATCGATGCCTTCGAGGGAGGAACTGGCGTTGTCGACGATGACCGGAGACCCCGGGTACAGGGATTCGATCGCGGGTTGGAGCACCAGGTCCGCAATCGGATCCGACAGGAAGTCACCGGGCGCGATCACGAGGGCCGCGACCGTCGCGGTTGCGACCTGGCAGAGCAGGGCAGCGTCGGCGGTGTCGACGATCTGATTCGTCTCGAGGTAGCCGGCGCATCCGTTGATCGCGTCGAGCACGCTCCGCGGAGATGCGTTGCTCTCGACGAGGTCGGTGAACAGCCGGGCGATCGCCGCGGTCCATGCGCCCTCGTGGACCGTGTTGAGGAACACCATGCGCCCGACCGCGGGACGGAGGTCGCCGTACCGCGCCATCATCGTCCGCATCGTCAGCCCACCGAGCGAGTAGCCGATCAGGTCGACCTGCCCGGTCGGCGAGGCTTCGGCCGCGGCGAGGACCAACGCCGCGAGATGGTCCGCGTTCTCCTCGGCGACGACGGCGCTGATGAACTCCTCGCCGCTCCCTCGGCCGCGATCGTCGGGATAGGTGTGATACAGCATCCCGGAATTCGACTGTTCCACGCAGCTGGCCACGGCCGTCGAATCGCCGACGTAGAACTCGTACCGGTCGTAGATCGCGTCGCGGATCTCCCGGTCGATCCCCCTGCCGGCGCCCGTCAGCCCGGACGCGGTCGCGTTCAGCTCCCCTTCGTCGGCGTAGTCGCAGACGTCGGACGAGATCCCGTGAACGATGATCACCGGCGTGCTGTCGGCGACCGGCAGCGCGTCGACCCCTTCCTGGGCGGGCGTGACTCCGCTGACCGGGCCGTGGGACACCAACGCGCTGATCAGCGCGAGCGTCAGCGCGGCCACGAGGCCACGGGTGATCGGCCGGCGGTTGCGGGTCATCGGAACGACTCCAGGTACCACTGGCCGTCGACATGGCGGAACCCGACGTTGTGC
>BQJV01000428.1 GCA_021604885.1 Acidimicrobiales bacterium | reverse complement strand
CCCCGCCCGCGGCCCGCGCTCGGCGCGCCCAGGCCGGTCCTCGCGTTCGTTCCCGCCGGCGTCGGTCGCCGCGGTCCTCCCGTCGTCTCGCGTTGAGGCCTGCGCTCCGGGATGGCCGGAGCCGCACACCCACGAAGACACGACGAATCAGGAGAACGAAATGCGCATACGCGCCCTTTCGCGGCTGCTTGCCGCGATCCTCACGCTGACGCTCATCGCTGCCGCCTGCGGCGACGACGACATCGACACCGCCCCGAGCGGCGCTATCGACGACGACGGCGACGGCGGCGGAGACGGCACGGCCGACAGCGAGATGACCGACGATGACATGGCCGACGACGGCGGCGAACACAGCCACGACGACGACACTCACGACGACGAAGCGTCCGACGGCGACATGGGCGACGACGGGAGCCACGACCATGGCGAGGCCGTCGAGTTCGCCGGCGACGTCGTGCCGACCATCGCGATCGAGGTCGAGGCCGATCCGGCCAGTGGCATCAACGTCCACGTGACCAGCACGGACTTCACGGTGAACCCCGAAGCCGCCTCCACCGAGCATGTGGAGGGGGAGGGGCACTACCACCTGTACCTCGACGGGGAGAAGGTGCTCCGCTTCTACAACGACTCCATCCATGTCGCCGGCGTGCCCGAGGGTGAGGTCGAGGTGACGGTCGAGCTCTCGGCCAACGACCATCGCGCCTATGCCCTCGACGGCGACGCGCTGCGGGCGACGACGACCTTCACGGTCCCCGAGCACGGACACGACGATCATTCCCACGACATCCCGGTAGCCGTCGAGTGGGCCGGCGACCCGGTCTCGCTCGCCCTCGCGGTCGAGGTCGATCCGAAGTCTGGCTGGAACGCCTTCGTCGCCGTGGACGGCATGACCCTCTCGCCGGAGAACGTCAACGGCGATCATGTCGCCGGCGAAGGCCACCTGCAGATCTACGCCAACGGCCAGAAGCTCGGTCGCCTCTACGGCCCGGCGACGCACATCGCCGCGCTTCCGGAGGGAGACGTCGAGATCACCGTCGTGGCGTACACGAACGACCACATGCCCTACGAGATCGACGGCGAGCCCGTGTTCGCCGCCGCCACCGTGACGGTCGCGTCGTGAGCCTCCCGGCCCGGATCGCGGTCCTGGTCGCCGTCGTCATCGCCCTGCTCGTGAGCGGGTGCGGTGACGACGGCGGCACCGGACCCGACGACCGTCCCGACGAGGGCACGGTCATCACGCTCGAGTTCGAGGATGGTGAGCTGGTCGGCGGATCCCGTCAGGAGTCGGTCGGCCTCGGCGACGCGGTCGAGATCACGGTCGCGGGGGACCCGGGCGACGACGTCCACGTCCACGGCTACGACCTCTACATCCGCGAGGGCGAGGACCAACTCACCTTCGACGCGCTCATCCCCGGCACCTTCGAGGTCGAGCTCGAGGGCTCGGGCCGCCAACTCCTGCGGATGACGGTGTCGTGACCGGACCGGACGCATGATCGCCCACCTCCTCGCGCACGGCATCGGTGGTCGACTGGATCTGCCGTTGCCCGTCTGGCAGCTCGCCTGGGCAGCCGGGTTCTCGGTCGCCATCTCGTTCGTCGCGCTCGGTGCCTTCTGGGAACGCCCCCACCTCGCGGCAGCGGCCAAGGGCCGAGTGCTCTTCTCCGCGATCGGTCCGTTCTTCCGGATCGTCGAAGTGCTGCTCAGGCTCATCGGCCTGTTCCTCTTCGGCGTCGTGTTGTCCGCGGCGTGGTGGGGCAACACGAACTTCGCGGTCAACATCTCGGGCGACGCGTTCCTGATCTGGTTCTGGGTTGGGCTCCAGTTCGTGTCCGCGGTCTTCGGCGACGTGTGGCGGGCGTTCAACCCCTACTTCACGATCGTCGACTCGGCGGCGTGGGTGAAGGCCAGGGTGACGCAGTCCGAGATCTCGCCTCTCGACCGGGGCGCGGGCCCGTTGTGGCCCGCGGTCGCGGCGATCTTCTCCTACCTCTGGTACGAGCTCGCCTACCACTCGGCCTCGGCGCCCCGCTCGATCGGCGTCTACCTCAGCCTCTACAGCATCGCGATGCTGGTCGGCGCGTCTGTGTACGGCCGGGGATGGGTGCGCCGCGCCGATGGATTCGCCGTGCTGTTCACGAAACTCTCGGCGATGGCGATCTTCCACCTCGACGAGGACCGCCGCTTCCGGATCCGCCCGCCACTCGCCGGCGTCGCGACGATGCCGAATCCGGCCGGCACGGTGGCCTTCATCGTGGTGGTTCTCGGCTCGACGACGTTCGACGGCTTCAGCCGCAGCTCTTTCTGGTTCGACATCAGCTCCGATGCGACCGGTTGGGGTCTGACGATCATCCAGACGCTCGGGCTGGTGGCGATCGTGGGTGCCGTGTGGCTCGTCTACCTGCTCGCCGTCAGCATCATGGCGTCGATCACCGGTGACGCGGAGCGCGATCTCGCCTCAGCATTCGGCCCGTCACTCGTGCCCATCGCCGCGGCCTATGCCGTCGCGCACTACTTCAGCCTGCTGGTGCTCGACGGCCAGCGGATGTTCATCCAGATCAGCGACCCCTATGGCCGGGGGTGGGACATCTTCGGCACGAAGGACTACGCGATCGACTGGCTGCTCGTGTCGCCGTCGTTCATCGCGTGGGTGCAGACGCTCGCCATCGCGATCGGCCACGTGCTCGCCGTTGCCGCCGCCCACGATCGGGCCATCAGCCGCTATCCCCACGACCTGGCCGTGCGGTCGCAGTACCCGATGCTCGGCGTGATGGTCGTCTACACCGTCGCCGGTCTCTTCCTCCTCCTGGGGGCGTAGGAGGCTTGCTGGGTGGCTAGCCCTGGAGGCGACCGGTCAGGAACGCCATGACCTGGTCGAAGGCCTCCTTGGTGGGGTGGCCTTCGGTGTCGCGGCGGTCCTCGGTGAGGACGCTGTGCGAGCGCTTGCCGATGTCGTTGGCCTCGTCCGGCGACGTGATCTCGACGCCGATGAAGTTCTCGCCCAGTGCGTCGCGCAACGTCGCGAACCGCTCGGCGGGCACCAGCGGGTCGCCGGTGAAGCGCAGGCCCATGACTGCGCATCCGTCCGCGGCACGCTCGGCGACGGCGGCGAGCTGCTCGTCGTCGAGGGCGACGCTGGCCTTGCGCTTCTTGCCGATCCCGAACGGGAGCGACGGCTGGCTGAGGACCGGTGCGACCACCGCATCATCCAGGAGCATCGCGAGTCCGAAGCCGCCGGTGAAGCACATCCCCACGAAACCCACGCCGGGGCCGCCGTGCTCCGCGTGCATCGAGCGGGCAAGTCCCCGCAACCACTCGGTCGCCGGAGCCTCGTCGCGGGTCGCCATTGCCCGGAACTCGCTGCTCACGCAGGACTTCACGATCGACTTCAGGGCGTAGGGCGTGGACGGCGCCTTGCCGGGCTCGCCGAACATCGACGGCATGGCGACGGACAGGCCGACCGCCAGACATTCCTCGGCGAAGCGGATCACCTCGGGGGTAATGCCCGGGATCTCGGCAACCACGAGCACGCACGGGCCCTCGCCCTGCCGATACACGTCGTGGGTGTTCCCGT
>BQJV01000427.1 GCA_021604885.1 Acidimicrobiales bacterium | reverse complement strand
CGCGAACCGACGAATCGCGGCCGACGCCTTCGTGGCGATCACCTCGGTCGAGGCACTCTCGAGCGCGTGCGCCTGGATGGTGGCCTTGGCCCGCGCCATCTCGCCGGATGCCGTTGCCCCATGATCGGCAACGTCGCCGATGACGAGGAGGACACGCTCGCCGGCAAGCTGCAGCTGGTCGAACCAGTCTCCGCCGGCTGTTGTGTGCGTCGTTGCGGGTCGGTAGAGGCCATGGACCTCGGCGTGGACGGGATCCTCGATGTTCGAGTGCAGGAGTGCCTCGCTGACCGACTCGAGTGTGTCGCTCTGCTCGCTGTGGAGCAGGCACGCCGCGATCGCATCGCTGCCGAGACCTTCGACCAGCTCGTAGATCAGCCGGTCGGTGGAAGTGAACTCGTAGCCGGGCTCGTAGAGAAGCGTGAGGTTCGCGACCGCGGCATCGTCGGAACAGAGCGCCAGCACGATCTCGGTACCCTCGTCCGCTGCCGTCGTCTTCGGGTAGACGGAAGGGTCCGGATCCAGTGCGGGTGCCGGATCCCAACGCACACCGTCATCGGTGAGGTGTGCGACGCGGGTGAGTCCCTGATCGGCAACCGACATCCGCACCGTGCTCGGGCCATCGCCCAACGCACCCGGCCGACAGAAGATCGCAACGAGTTCGTCGACCGCGGTCACCCCGACGAGCGCGACACCGAGATCGTTCAGGGCGCCGAGTCGGACGAGGGACTGCTGGAGCAGGTTGTCCACCGCGGCGACCGTCCCGGCCCGCGGTGGGCCGTGGTCGCCGGTTGCCTGCTCGCTCACCGCTTCGATGGAGCCCGTCACGTTCTCGGCATGAATCAGGATTCCGGTGATGCGGTCACCTTCTGTCACCGCGCTGCTCGTCACTGCCCAGTACGGGCGGTTGTCGAGCTCGCCGGACCCATGTCCGAGCTCCTGCCTGGCCAGGGCGAACGTGTCGGGCTCGCCGCTCGCGAGCACGCGTTCCAGAGAGCGCCGTAACGATGGTGCGCCCACGCCGAACGCCGACTGCGCCCGGTCGGGGAATCTGTCGTGCACCGAACGGCCGATCAGGTCCTCTTCCGCCCGGTTGGTGAGGGCCGCGTACGCCGGGTTGACCCAGACGTAGACAAAATCTCTGTCGATGAGCGCGTAGGGCGACGGCGCGCCCCGAAACGCCGCCCCGATGTCGGGAGATGTCGACTCGCCGATGGAGGACATGGGGCGGCCACGCTTACACGCGCGGATGCGTGGCGCAATGGTCCCGACCGGCGGGCGGACCGGTCAGTGGCCCGGTGTCGCCTCGGCTCGCATCAGCGTGAGCGAACGCGTCAGAAGCCTCGACACATGCATCTGGCTCACTCCGACCCGGTCGGCGATCTCCTGCTGGCTCAACTGTTCGTAGAAGCGCAGCTCGACGATCTGCCGGTCGCGTTCCGAGAGCAGCTCCAGCAGCGACTCCACCAGGGCGCGATCGGCCGTGGACTCGAGTTCGTCGTCGACCGTGCCGAGCACGTCCTCTCGGTCACGCGGAGCGTCGCCGCCCTCGGAGCCGGTCACCAGGGAGTCGGTGCCGTATGCCTCGGACGCAGCGAGGGCCGCGACCACCTCGTCGGTGTCGATCCCGACATGGGATGCGACCTCGGGAACCGTCGGCGGCCGGCCGAGCGTCTGCCCGAGTTCGTCGCTCGCCGCGCGTACCCGCAGCGAGGTGTCCTTCATCGACCGAGGAACGCGCACCGCCCATGTCGCATCCCGGAAGTGGCGCTTCACCTCGCCCTCGATGGTCCTGCCGGCGAACGTCGTGAATGCCACGCCGAAGTCCGGGTCGAAACGATCGACGGCCTTCACGAGGCCCACGAGGGCGACCTGGTGCAGGTCGTCGTCGGCGACCCCGCGATTGCGGTACCGATGGGCGATGTGGTGAGCGAACCCCATGTGCTCTTCCACCAGCTGGTTCCGGACGGCTCGGCGACGCTTGAGCTTGTATGCGTGGAAGAGGTCGAGGACCTCCTCCGGCGTCAGGTCGCTCACGACGAGCTTCGTTTGTGGATACGGCCCCACGCGCCGTCGAAGTCATGTGTGTCGACGACCGCATCGAGGATGCGCGAGGTCAGTTCGTCGACGGCCGGCACGTCGTGCGTGGTGCCGTTGACCCCCAGCACCCGTCCCTCGATCGAAATGTCGTGGTCCGAGGGATGGATCGCGATCTCGACCTGGTCGCCACCCACGTCTTCGGCGGTCTCGACGAGGAACGCGAACAGCTCGTTCGCGGCGACTCGGAGGTCTTCGATGTCGTCGACGTCGAATCCGAACTCGGCCGCAATGCTGGCGGCCGTGAGCCGAACCGTCGCGATGAAACGTGAGTCCGCGGCGAACGTCAGGGTGAGTTGGTTGGCCGTCACAGGCATGCCTTCGTCGAGAGTCGGTCGATGGGGTCCGGGCCGCACGAACACTAACCCCCCACGGCGCGCAGGCTCCCGCCGGGAGTCAGCTCGCCGTCGTTCTGCAGGGCAGCGCGGAAGCTCGGGGTCGCCTGGAGGGCGACGATGTCGGCCGGCATCTCGATCCTGGCGTCGTCGAGCTGCTTCTTCACGGCCTTGATGGCCTTGTCCAGGACGATCCGTGCGTCGTGCTGATGCGAACCGGCCCAGAAGCGGGCTTCGATGTCGACCGTCGACACGCCGAGCTGCTTGATCAGGGCCTCCGGCCCCGGATCCGAGGCAACGCCGTCGACGGATGCGAGTGCGTCGGTGACGACGGTGGTCGCCTCGCTCGCATCGTTCTCGTAGGCGATGCCGACCATGAAGCTGATGCGACGTTCGGGATAGTGGGTCTGGACCCGGATCGCGTTCTTGTACACGTCGCGATTCGGGATCACCACGAGCTCGCCGGAGAACGTCTTCAGGCGCGTCTCGCGAATCGTGATCGCTTCGACGGTGCCCTGCACGTCCTCGACCTCGATCTGGTCACCCGATTCGAAGGGCTGACGGAAGAGGAGCAGGACACCGGAGAGGGTGTTCTCGAGGATGTCCTGGAATGCGAAACCGATCGCGACCGAGAAGAAGCCGAGGCCGGCCAGCAGGTCGACCGGCTTCACCGACGGGAACGCGACGGCGGTCGCGGCCAGAACGAAGATGGTCACGAGGATCCAGCCGCCGACCTTGCTCATGACGCGGGAGAAGCTCTCCGTGCGCTTGCCCCGGAACGAGCGGAAGAGGACCCAGCGCACGATGCGGGAAGCGATGTACCCGAGGAGGACGAGCCCGATCGCGCCGCCGATACGCGGCGCGATGTCGAGCGCGTCCTCCCAGGCGCCGTCGGCGGCGAACACCGGACTCATCAGCTGTCGCCGCCGGTCATCTTTCGCTCGGCTTCCTCCGTGGCGTCCTCGTCGTAGACGGTGCCGTCCGGGCCGATCTTGTCAGGGTCGACCTTCGGCTTGGCCGGCTCCTTGGGGCCATCCGTCACGCCGTCGTTCGAGGGGTCCTCGTTGGTGTGGTCGGTCGATGTCATGTCTCTTCCTCCTGTTGTGGGTGATTGTCGGTGCGATGTGTGGTCAGGCGAGTTCGACGTCTCGGG
>BQJV01000426.1 GCA_021604885.1 Acidimicrobiales bacterium | reverse complement strand
GGCGGCGCTCGTCGGCGCGACCGTTGCCGCACTCGCGCAACCGCTCCCGGACGGCGTGAACATCATGCTCGGTGCGCTCGCCGGCATCGTCGTGGGCACCGTTCTGGCGGAGCGGGCAGCCGTGGCGGCGCCGGCATGAGCGTGACCCTCCAGATCCTGCTCGTCGGGCTCGGCACCTACGCCTTCCGGGGGAGCTTCATCGTGCTCGCCTCACGGCTCGGCGAGATCCCGCCGCGGGTGAACACGGCGCTGTCGATGATCCCACCCGCCGTGCTCGCCTCGATCGTGGCGGACAGCCTCCTGTTCAGCGGCGACTCCTGGCGCGGCTTCGACGAGTGGCACATCGCGCTCGCCGTCACCACCGTCGTCGCCTGGCGCACCAAGAGCATCGCCCTCTGCCTTGCCGTCGGCATGCCCCTCGTCTGGCTCCTCGCCTGAGAATGGACATGGGGTGTCCAAGGTCGGGTGTCTGTGACGCAGGTTCCATTGCGGGTGTGAATCCTGACCACTGGTGTCGGTGCGGCGGAGGCGGGACAATGGAGGGTGCCGCACGCCGCGGCGGTCGAGGGGACGACGATGACCTGCGGGTCCTGTGGGGAGAAGAACCGGGACGCAGCCCGATTCTGCGCGGAATGCGGCGCCGCGCTCGAACACGCCTGTGTCACCTGTGATGCCCCGCTGACACCGACTGCGAAGTTCTGCGACCAGTGCGGCACGCCGGTGGGGGTCACCCCGGACGATGAGTCGAGCGATGGCCAATCGAACGACGACGAGGCCGTTCGCAAGACCGTCACCGTCATGTTCGCCGACCTGGTCGGTTCCACAGCGTTCGGTGAGGCGGTCGACGCCGAGGCCGCGCGGCGGGAGATGAGCGCCTACCACCAGCTGGCCCAGCGGGTGATCGACCGTCACCAGGGCACGCTCGTCAAGTTCATCGGCGACGGCGTCATGGCCGTGTTCGGCATCCCGGAGATCGCGGAGGACGACGCCGACCGCGCGATCCGCGCCGGGCTCGACCTCCAGGGCGAGTTCCGCACCATCGCCGACGGGATCCTCGAGCGCCACGGCGCCGCCGTCGGCCTCCGGGTGGGCATCAACACCGGCGAGATCGTGATCGCCGAGGACGACGACGACATGGTCGGCGACGCCATCAACACCGCTGCCCGCATCGAGGCCGAGTGCACCCCGGGCCAGGTGCTCGTCGGCGAGCAGACGTGGCGACTGACCCGCTCGAACGTCGACTACGAGGTTCTCGGCGAAGTCCACGTGAAGGGCAAGGAAGAGGGTGTCGCCACGTTCCGGGTCCTCGCTGCGACCGACGAGGAGATCACCACCCCGTTCGTGGGCCGCGAGGACGAGCTCCTCCGCCTTCGCGCCACGCTCGACGACACCATCGACGACCGACGCGCTCGGCTCGTCTCGGTGATCGGCGCACCCGGCGTGGGAAAGACCCGCCTCGCCGCGGAGATGAGCGATCGGGCCGGCGAAGGCGTGACGGCGTTCGACCTGCGGGTGGACCGGGCCGCCACCGCCACGTTCGGGCCCATTGCGGATCTGCTCGCCGCGGTGCCCGACGCCGCTCGCCGAGCCGCGGACGCGGCCGACGCGGACCGGCTGGTGCCGCTGCTCGAGACCTTCGCCGGGTCCGCGCCGCCCCGCTCGACCGAAGAGTCGTTCTGGGCCGCCCGTCGCCTCGTCGAATTGATCGCGGCCGACGGCCCCGCCGTGATCGTCGTCGACGATGTGCAGTGGGCGCAGCCACTGTTCCTCGATCTTCTCGATCATCTCGTCGAATGGGTCGTCGGACCCGTCCTCATCGTCGCCCTGGCCCGCCCGGAGATCCGCGAGATCCGCCCGATCCTCGCGGAGCGCGGCCGACGCGTCGCCGATGTCATCTCCCTCGAAGGCCTCGACGCCGCCACCACCGAGATCCTGGCCGCTCGCATTCTCGGCGCGGCCGCGCTTCCGCCCGGTCTCGCCGAGCGACTCCCGGAGTCGACGGAGGGCAACCCCTTGTTCGTGCGCGAGCTGGTGCGGATGCTGGTGGACGACGGCACGATCGAGGAGCGCGACGGGACGTGGTCACTTTCGATCGACGCGGATGCCGTCGAGGTCCCCCCCACGATCCAGTCGCTGCTGGCGAGCCGGGTCGAGCGCATGGACGACGACGCTCGCCGCGTCGTGGAGATGGCCGCGGTCGTCGGGTCCGAGTTCGCCCGCGGTGCGGTTGCCGCTCTTCTGCCGGACATGGCCCGCACCTCACTCGATCGCATCCTCGAAGGGCTGCGCCGCCGCGAGATCCTCGACCCGACCGGCACGTACTGGGGTGACGAACCGGTCCTGCGGTTCCACCACGTGCTCATCCGCGATGCCGCCTATCGCCGTCTCCTGAAAGAGCGCCGAGCCGACCTGCACATCGAGGTTGCGAACTGGACGGAGCGCATGGCCGAGGCCACCGGCGGCGACCACGGGCTCGCCATCGCGTTCCACCTCGAACAGGCCCACGACTATCTGCGCGAGCTCGGGTCGCTCGACGACGTCGGGATCGACGCCGGATCGCGGGCAGCGGACCTTCTCGACCAGGCTGCCGCGGCGGCACTCCAACAGGACGACCTCGCGGCAGCCGGCACCTTGGCGACCCGCGCGCTCGCCCTCGTCGACGGGCACGATCCGCGGCGGGCCGGGTTGCTCCTGACGGGGTGCGAGGCGTTCTTCCAGTCCGCCCGTGTGAATGACGGCGATCCGCTACTGGACGAGCTCGTCGCGATCTCGGCCGGCGACACTCGGCTGACCGCTTGGGCGACCGCGTACCAATGCCATCGCGTGGCCCTCACCGAACCGAACGCGCTGGTCGACGCCGAGCCCCGTGTCGCCGCGGCGGCGGACGCGCTCGAGTCTCTCGGGGACGACGCCGGCGTGGCCAAGGCTCGTCTCGTCCGCGCCCTGATCCTCGCGCGGCTCGGCCGGGTGGGTGCCTGCGAGACGGAACTCGACGGCGCGCTGTCGGCGGCACGGGCCGCCGACGATCGACGGCGTATCACGTCGGTTCTCGGCGCCGCCCCGGTCGCCGCGCTGTGGGGGCCGAGCCCCGTGGCTCGGGCCGGCGGTCGTTGCCTCGACATCATCCGTCTCCTCCGCATCACGTCGGCGTCGCCGATGGTCGAGGCGACCTCGATCCGCTGTCAGGCGGTCCTGGAGGCGATGCGGGGCCGCTTCGACGAGGCCCGCCAGCTCGTCGAGCGGTCGCGGGCGATCGTCGACGAACTCGGCTTGCGACACGGCGCGCTGGAGACCGATGTGTTCGCCGGCTACATCGAGCTCCTCGCCGATGACCCGGCCGCGGCCGAGCCACCTCTTCGCCGTGCCTACGAAGGTCTCGGGCAGCTCGGGGTGGGCGCCGACGCCGGGCAGGCAGCTGCCCATCTCGCCCGGGCGTTGCTCACCCTGGGCCGAATCGAGGAGGCGGCCGAGATCGCAGCCGCGAGTGGGGAGCTCGCCGGGCAGAATCTCCAGACCGCGATCGCGTCCCGCGCCGTTCGAGCGGAGTTGGCGTCGTTGGTTGGTGACCACGAACGGGCGCTGGCGCTCGCCGACGAAGC
>BQJV01000425.1 GCA_021604885.1 Acidimicrobiales bacterium | reverse complement strand
CGCCGATGGCCAGACCGAGCAGGGTCGCTCGCGTCACGACCTCCTCGCTCGTGAGCGCCCCCAGATGACGGGCGATCGTGGACCAGTCACCGGCGTCGACCGCCGCCCCGACGAGAGCCGGAAGCGACGCGACATCCTCATGCCGCGGCAGGTTGAGCGCGACCCACCCATCGGCAACGGCCACGAACCGAGCGGCGCCACCGACCGAGGTCGGCCCGTTGCGGGTCATGCCCGTGATCGCGGCCCGCTCGCCGAGCAGACCCGGCCCGTCGACCTCGACGGGTCGCCCCCACCGAGCCGTCTCGCGGAGCAGGTCGGACGCGGCAGCCGTCATCGCGGAGGCGAGCGGTGCAGGCGAGACCGAGGGCGGTCCGTCCGCCGGACCGGTCAACGCCATTGCGCCACTCTGCGCCCAGGTCGAGAGATCCGCCACACGCCCGTCCATCGGGTCGACGGTAGCGCGCCCGACGGCGACCGCTTCGGCGCCGACCGCAGTTGGCAGTCGCCCGGCCACGGACCCCATACTGGGACCTGCGCGTCGCGCCGATCGCCACGTTTTCCGAGGAGAAGAACCCATGGTCGAACTCAAGCCCGGTGCCCGTTTCCAGAGCACCGTCTGCACCACCGAAGTCATCGTGGTGAAGGGCGCCGGTGAAGCCGACCTGACCTGCGGCGGCGCGCCGATGGTCGCGTCCGGCACCGGCCAGGTCGCCGGCGAACCGGCGGCCGACGCGGCCGAGGGCACGCTCCTCGGCAAGCGCTACAGCGACGAAGCCGACACCGTCGAGCTGCTCGCCACCAAGGCCGGCGCCGGCTCCATGTCGCTCGGCGGTGCTCCTCTCGCGGTCGCCCAGGCGAAGACGCTTCCGGCGTCCGACTGACCGACCGAGGCCGCCGACCATGAACGTCATGATGCTGCTCGAGATGGCCGCGAGTGGCCTCGGTGACCGCGTCGCGGTCGGCTCCCTCGACGACGGCATCACCTATCGGCAGCTGTTCGACCAGGCGGCAGAGGCCGCGGCTCGGTTCCGGACCGACCCCGGCGCCAACGTCGTGCTCTGCGATGAGTCGAGCCCCGCCGTGCCCGTGGCGCTGTTCGGTGCGGCCTGGGCGGGTATGCCCTACGTGCCGCTGAACTACCGCCTCCCGGACGACGATCTCCGGGCGCTCGCCGAACGCAGTGCGCCGGGTGTCGCGATCGGCGACGACGCCGGCGCAGAGCGTCTCGCCGGGGTGGCGGGCCTCAGCGCGGTGACGCGGGACGGGTTCCTCGCCGACCGCGCCGGCGGCGCGGCGGCGGTCGAGGCCGGCGACTGGTCGATGGATCCGGACGAGATCGCCGTGCTGCTCTTCACCAGCGGCACCACGGGTGCACCCAAGTCGGCGGTCCTGCGCCACAAGCATCTCGTCAGCTACATCCTCGGCTCGGTCGAGTTCATGGGTGCCGGTGAGGACGAGGCGACCATCGTGAGCGTGCCGCCGTATCACGTCGCCGGCGTGTCCGCGATGCTCTCTTCGGTCTACGCCGGGCGCCGCATCGTCCAGCTCGCGAAGTTCGACGCACACGACTGGATCGACACCGTCGAACGCGAGGGCATCACCCACGCGATGGTCGTGCCCACCATGCTGTCCCGCATCGTCGAGGCGCTCGACGAACGCGGCGGCGAGCCCCTACTCGGCGTCCGCGCCCTCTCCTACGGCGGCGGCAAGATGCCCGAACCGGTCATCCGCCGCGCGCTCGACCTGTTCCCCATCACCAACTTCGTCAACGCCTACGGCCTGACCGAGACGAGCTCCACCATCGCCCTCCTCGGCCCGGACGACCACCGCATCGCCCAGTACAGCGAGGACGAGGGCGAGCGGGCCCGGCTGAAGTCCGCGGGACGACCGCTCCCCGGCGTCGAGGTGTCGGTGCGCGACGACGCGTTCAACGAGCTCCCGGCCGGCGAAGTCGGTGAGATCTTCGTGCGCGGCGAGCAGGTCTCCGGCGAGTACCTCGAGAAGGGTTCGCTCCTCGTCCACGACGGCTGGTTCCCCACCCGCGACGGGGGATTCATCGACGAGGGCGGCTATCTGTTCATCCAGGGCCGCAACGACGACGTCATCATCCGCGGCGGCGAGAACATGTCGCCCGGCGAGATCGAGGATGTGCTCCTCACCGACGAGCGCGTGAAGGAAGCCGCGGCCGTCGGTGTCCCCGACACGGAATGGGGCGAGAAGGTCGTCGCGGTGGTCGTGCGCAGCGCCGAATGCGCCGAGTCGGAGCTCCAGGAGTTGGTGCGCTCGCGACTGCGGTCGAGTCGCGTGCCGTCGCACATCGTCTTCGTCGACGAACTGCCGTACAACGACACCGGGAAGCTGCTGCGCCGGGTCCTGCGCGAGGACCTCGCCCATCTCGGCGACGGCGCCACCGACTGACATGCGCATCGCCCGCTGGTCCGCCGACGAGGCTCGGGCCGCGATGGCGGGCGGGAGCCTCGATCAGCAGCTCGGCGCGGCCCATGGCGTGCCCGCGATCGTCGTCGAGTTGCCTGACGGCGATGCCGGAGCGGACATCGCCACCGCGCTCGCGACGCTTCCGGTGATCGCGATCGCGCCCGGCGCGCCGAACGACGCTCCATGGGACCTGACCGTGGACGACCCGGATCCCGCGCTGGAGGGAGTGCTCGCCGCGCCGCTCGCGGCCGTGACGACCGCCCAGGTGCTGCGACGCGCCGGTCGGACCGACGCCGCCGACGGGCTCCTCGTGGAATCGCTCGCCTACGCCACACTCCAGGCCGGCCCTGAGTTCGCGACCTGGCTCGACGGCCGCGGGCGGCGGGTCCGCTCCGACGACTCGCCCCGCGTGCGCATCGAATCGGATGGCGACACGACGGTGATCACGCTGACCCGCGCGAAGCTCCGCAACATGATCGACGTGCGCATGCGCACCGAGCTCGTGGATGCGTTGCGGGTCACGGCGCTCCACGACCACCCGGTCGTCCTCACGGGTGACGGACCGGCGTTCTGCGCCGGCGGCGATCTCGCCGAGTTCGGCTCCGTGGCGGATCCGGCGACCGCTCACCAGATCCGGTCCAGCGCAAACGTCGCGCCGTGGCTCCTTCCGATCGCCGGTCGCGTCACCGCACATCTCCACGGTGCGTGCGTCGGCGCCGGCGTGGAGCTCGCCGCGCTCTGCGGCACGGTCGTCGCCGACGAGGGGACCCGGTTCCGACTCCCCGAGACCCGCATGGGACTCATGCCCGGTGCGGGGGGAACGGTCAGCATTCCGGCGCGGATCGGACGGGCCCGGACGCTCGAGTGGCTCCTCACCGGCGAGGAGATCGACGCGCACACGGCCGCGAGCTGGGGCCTTGTCGACCACCTCCGCTGAATCCAAAGCGGTCTGAGGGGATCTGATCCGAACGGCCCATCAACGCGGGCCGCCGGCATGCCGATCTAGGTCGTGAGTCCAATCCAGCGGTGAAAAGAGTGAACATGCGAGTAGTGACGCATCTTCGTACCTGGCTCGCGACGCGGGCCTCAGATGACCGAGGCGCAAGTCTCGTGGAGTACGCGCTACTCCTCGCCCTCATTGCGATGGTGTGCATCGCCGCGGTGAC
>BQJV01000424.1 GCA_021604885.1 Acidimicrobiales bacterium | reverse complement strand
TCGGCCACCGTGTCCGCGAGATACGGCGTCCAGTTCCGGTTGCCCCAGTACACGGGGAGCGACGAGCCGGCACTTCGCAGCGAGTGCTCGAGCGCATCTCGCTGGCGGCGGCATTGCTCATTCAGCGGACTCACGCCGCCGAAGTGGGCGTAGTGAGCGCCGACCTCGACCAGGCGTTCCCGCGGGATCCCGCGGCCGCGGGTCACGTTCTCGAGGAACGGCACCACGTCGTCGGGGCCCTCGGGACCGCCGAACGACACGAGGACGACGGCGTCGTAGTCGCTCACCCGTTCGAGGCTACGCGCTCCCGCGCGAGTTTCGATTCGAGCAGGCCGCTGGCTAGTGTCCCCGTCGTCCACCGGGTGGAGTACGGGTGTGTGCCGCCGCGCGCACGCACCGCCGGCCGGTGGTGATTCTGCGATGCGTACCCGACCGACCCTCTCCGGCCTCTCGACGTTCTCTGCGGCCCTCGTGGCGAGCAGCGTCATCGCAGTCGCGCTCCTTGGGCCGTGGGCGCCGTGGGCCTCGGCCGATGAGATCGAGGAGCTGCGCGCCGGCGTTCCGACAGGCGAGGAGGTGCGCAACGACATCGCCGACCTCTCCGATCGCCGCGACGAGCTGTTCTCCGCGCTGAACGCCGCCGAAGCCGATCTGACCCGCACCCTCGAGGCCCGCAACGGTTTCGACGACGAGCAGCGCCGCCTGGCCGCCCAGATCGAGGCGGCGACCAACCACCTTCGAAGCGTCGCCGTCCGCACGTTCGTCAGCGGGGGTTCGACCGGTGAACTGAAGTTCCTCGCGAACGTGTCCCACGTGTCGGATCTGGCGTGGCAACAGTCGCTTCTGCACAACCACGCCGGTTCGTCGCAGGTCGCGCTGCAACGACTCGAGGAGCTCGAAGCGCAGGCGAGCGACGAGGTACGCGACAGCATCGAGCACGCCGAGCGACTGCGCCGCGAGATCGCGTCGTTGGAGATCGACGTGGAGGCCATCGAGCCGCAGATCGCCGAGCTCAGGGAGATGCAGCCCCTGGCTGACGCCTGGGATCGTGCCGCCATCGCGATCGAAGAGGGTCGTTACGGCATCGCGCCGCTCGAGAAGTGGGAGAACATGCGCTTCTGCGAGTCGACCGACAACTATCAGGCGATCTCACCCACGGGGAAGTACCGCGGCGCCTACCAGTTCGACCGGCCGACCTGGCAGTCCGTGGGTGGCACCGGTGACCCCGCGGCCGCGCCGCCGGAGGAGCAGGATGCACGGGCGCGCGAGCTCTACGCCCGTCGCGGCGCGCAACCGTGGGAGTGCGGCTACCACCTCGAGTAGTTCAGCCGCCGAGCAGTCGGCGGGCGGCGCCGGCGATCCGGCCCGGCTGCGGCGGCTCCCAGCCTTCCGGCACCAGATGGGGCGCCTTGTGGCTCAGGACGCCGATCACCTCGTCGGCTGACGGGTTCACGAGGCTCACGTCGCCGATCACGACCGTGGGCACGGTCTCGTTGCCGTTGGCGAGTTCCCGGACGCGCGCCGCGTCCGCCGGGTTGTCCCAGATGTTGTGCTTGTCCAGCGGCACGCCGGCCTTCGAGAGGCTGCGGTCGAGCATCATGCAGAAGCCGCAGCCCGGACGCCAGTAGAACTCCACACCGTTCCGCTCGTCCGTCATCGCGCGATCTCCTCGGCCATCATCTTCTCGGTCACGTCGGCAGGAACCACGCGAACGCGCCGGTTGTTCCCGAGTTGCACGCTCAGCCGTCGACGGTGAACTCGCCCACGTCTGCGTCGAGGCCAGCGAGGACATGGTCGATCGTCGCCTGACGGGCGTTCACTCGGGTCGTGGCGAAGCCCGTGGGACTGATCGCGTCGGCATAGGCCGTGGCTCGGTCGATCACCGTGGACTCGAGTTCGGCCAGCGGAACGATCTCGTCGACGTAGCCGACGTCGACCGCCTCCGCCGGGCTGTAGGTCGAGCCGAGCAGCGTGGCGCGGGTGTAGTGGCGTCGCGAGAGCCGGTCCCGTGCGAGTTCGGTGGCGAACACCGGCAACGGCATCCCGATCGTGGTTTCCGGTAGGCCGATCTTGCCGGGGGAATCGCTGGCGATCCGAATGTCGCAGGAGAGGAGTACCAGGGCGCCGGCGGCCAACGCATGGCCGTCGGATCCGGCGAGCACGGGCGCCTTGTGGCCGTAGAGCCGCATGCAGAACTCGGCCCCTCTCCTGGTGAGCGCGTGGGCGGCTTCGATGCCCGCCTTCATGACGGCGAGGTCGAAGCCGGCCGAGAACTTGCCTTCCCGGCCGAACAGCACCAGCGCCTTCGCATCGTCGGCGTCGTCGACGGCCGTGTTCAGTCGGTCGAGCACGTCGTGACTCAAGGCATTCGCCTTGCCGTCGTCAATGCGGATGACGGCGATGTCGCCGTCGGATTCGAGAGTCACCGGTTCGGACATGGCTGCGACGCTATCGGGCCGGTGGTTCGTCCTCGGCATCGAGGGGGTCCCATTCGTCCGGCACGGCGGCCGGGTCGAGATCGAGCGCGGCGGCGTAGGCATCGACCCATGCGCCATAGCCGTGGTCGTTCGGATGGAACCGGTCGGACGCCCACCCCGTTCGCGATCCGCGGAGGTGCGGGACGATGTCGACGACGTGCATGCCCCGGCGAGCTGCGGTCCTGGTGACCGAACGGTTGACCCACCGGCCCGAAGGCGAGACCGCCGGCGCCGGCAGGGTCGAGATGATCGTGTGCGCCGGGAGTTCGTCGATCAGTTCGTTCACCCGGGCGGAGACGGACGGCGGGTGCGGGTTGCGCATCAGATCGTTGGAGCCGACACCGCACGTGATCAGCGATGCACGTCGGTCCACGAGCTCCGCCAGCGGCAGTTGGTCCTCGCGGACATGGATGCTTCGGGCGCCGCTGCGGCTGAGGTTCACGATGCCGTGGGGCCGTCCGTCCGCCGCGAGTGCACCGCCGATGCGGGCCACCCAGCTCCGGGAGATGTCGCTGGCGCCCACGCCCTGCGCGATGGAGTCACCGAGCACGATCCAGAGCGGCTGGTCGCCGGCCAACGCCCGGGCCGTGACTTCACGCCACTCCAGCTCGCGATGGTGGACCTGATCGGCGATCGCGCGGGTCCCCGCGCTGATGCGGCTCAGGGCGCGGGTGAAGGGGCGGGGTGACCATGGCGCGCGCAGGTGCAGCGCGTCGAGCACCGGATGGTGCGGGTTCGCCGGAGCGGTGGGCTCGGGAATGGGGGACCTAGTCTGCGCCACGTGATCCTCGTCGACGTCGAGCGTGTGAACATGAGCCGCCCGAATCGGCCGCTCTTCAGCGATGTGTCGGTCACGATCGCCGCGGGCGACCGGCTGGGGGTTGTCGGCATCAACGGTACCGGCAAGTCGACGCTGCTCTCGGTCATCGCCGGGACGCGGGAGCCCGAAGGCGGCACGATCCGCCGGGGTCGAGATGTCACGATCGCCGTCGTCGACCAGGTCACGAAGCTCGCCTCGGGCACCGTGCGTGATGCCGTCGGGGCCGGTTGGCGAGGCGAGGCCGCCCTGGACCGCCTGGGCGTGGGCGACCTGTTGGACCGATCGACCGACGAACTGTCGGGTGGGCAGG
>BQJV01000423.1 GCA_021604885.1 Acidimicrobiales bacterium | reverse complement strand
CGGCGGCCTGGATCAGGGCGAGGACTTCGGCGATCCGCTCGTCCTCGAGTTCGAGGAGTTCGAGCGCCTCCAGCGCCTCCGCTTCCGCGTCGCGGGCGTCCTCGCGCTTCTGGCGGATGTCGCCGATCGAATCGTCGTCCTGCGCCGCGACGGGCCCCGCCACCAGCGCCACGCCCACGGCGAGTGCCAGGAAGAGGCGGGAAGCGAGTCGGTGGTTGCGCAGGAACGGCATCAGCAGGAGGAGGGTCCCCGCCCGCGGGACCACGTCATTGCAGGGTACCCGTCGCCGGTGTGACAGACGTGGCACTCCATCGCGGCGGAACTGGGCGCAGAAGGTGGTGGACTGTGGGCGTGCATCCCCCCGAGGCCGATCCCCGGTCGTTCCACGTGCCGGCCACGGCTGCGTCCCCCGAGCCTGTGCCCGTCGTCGAACCGCCTGCGCCGCGACCCGCGAAGCCGCGGCGGCGTTGGTGGCGCTGGGCGCTCGCGGTGCTCCTCGTGCTGTCGCTGTTCCCCATGTATCTCGCGGTGTCCGCCTGGCGATCGTGGTCGAACGTGGAGCGAATCGAGCTCGACCACGTCCTCGCGGGAGCCTCGGGCGCGACCAACTATCTCGTCGTGGGCACGGACTCCCGCGCCGGCGTGGCGGACGATGTCGAGAACGCAGGCGTGATCTTCGGCGCGGACGGCGAACGCACGGACACCATCGCGATTCTTCGTGTCGATGGCGACGACGTCCGACTCCTGGCGATCCCCCGCGACCTCTATGTCTCGGTCGACGGCACGAGCAGCAGGATCAACGCGGCCTTCGCCCGCGGCGGCCCGGAGCTCCTGGTGCGCACCGTGCAGGAGCAGGTCGGCATTGGCATCGACCACTATCTGGAGGTCGACTTCGCCGGCTTCCTCTCGCTCGTGGACGCCCTCGGGGGCGTGACGATCGACTTCCCGCATCCGGCGTACGACACGAAGTCCGGCCTGTCGATCCCGACCGCCGGCCCGCACGAGCTCGACGCTGCGGGCGCGCTCGCCTATGTGCGGTCTCGCAGCTATGTCGAGACCATCGACGGCGTGGAGCGCCAAGACCCGCGTGCGGACCTCGGGCGCGTCGAGCGTCAGCAGCGGTTCCTGGGCGCAGTGTTCGCCGAGCTCGGCGCGACCCGAAACCCGAACACGCTCCTCGCCGCCCTTCGCGGGGTGGCCCAGAACGTGCGCGTCGACGAGGGCCTGGGGCTCCGGACCGTTCTGTCCCTCGGGTTGACGCTGCGAGGTGCGGAACCCACGACTGCCACGTTGCCGACCACTCGGTTCATCACGAGCGGCGGCGCAGACGTGCTCCTGCTCGACGAGGCGGCGGCCGCGCCCCTCATCGCGGAGTTCGGCTGACGTCGGCGCGGCCCTCAGATGGCGTACACGCCGTCGAGTGTCACCAGTGCCGCGAGGACCGTCGCGGCGCATCCGCCGAACGCGACGAACGATCGTCGCCCGAGGCGCGGGCCGACCACGACGGCTCCGGCCACCAGGGCGAGCGCGGGCAGGGCGGTGACCGCGGCGACCAGGACGCCCCGGTCGGCCGCTCCTGCGACCGCCAGCATCGCCACCGCGGGCGTGAACAGAACCGGGAATGCCAGCGGGATCAGTCCGGCCCGCCGACCGGGCAGCGCCGGTTCGGGTGTGGGCGGCCGCACCACGATGTCCTTGATCGCGACGGCCAGCATCGCGATGCCCGCCGCGATCCGACTGGTCGCTCCGGTCACGCCGAGGAGATCCAGCAGCGGGCCGCTCAGCGCGGCGACCACCACGATGGCGCCGAACGTGGCGCCCACGGCCACGAGGGCGACGGGTCGCCGATCGACGGCCGGTGATGCGGCGGCGGCCCGGAACGGCGTCAGCGCCGCTCCGAACGCGAGCATCAACAGGGTCACGGTCATGGTGCAGCCTCTCTCGCCCGCAGCTCGTGCCGCACTTCCTCCAGCAGGAGGAGGGCGCTGAGCGCGTGCTGTTGATCGTCCATCTGCGTATCGCCGAGCCGGAACCACGCGCCGACGGATCGCTCGGGCTCGGCGTCCGCGGCGGCATCGTTCTCGGTGATCTGGCGCGACACGAGGAGGTGGGCCGCACAGTCGGCACGGGTGACGAGCGTGTCGAGATCCGACTCGAGGTCGTCGGTCGAGAGTGCGTGCAGCAGATGGTTGCCGAGCCCCTCGCCGAGGGTGCCCACCCCCGCCGCCAGGGCGATCTCGCCGCGGGTCAACGTGGTCACGCCACCGACGCGCTGGGACTCGTAGCGAACCTGCAGGCTGAACAGTCCGAGCTGGCGCCGCCGCCACGTGCGGTCCGCGTCGGTCATCGCCGGTGCGTCCGGCCATCGGCTCATCGTCTCGAACGCGTAGGCGCCCCAGTGATCGGACACCGGTGGCCAGGGACTCTCGACGTCGTCGCGATCGTGGACGAGGTAGCGGCGGATGCGCAGGGCGGGCGCGTCGAAACCCTCGTCGGGGAAGGTCAGGTGCAGACGGGCGAGCGCCCACATCACCTCGCCCGTGAAGAACGGCGAGCGGCTGTCGTCCGGACCGTCGACGACGTGGATGTTGGCGCTGACGCTGCCGTCCTCGTTCACGACCGCGGCGAGCGTGTGGCCGAAGTCGACCAGGAGCCCGTCGAGGTCGGTCCGCCCGGTCGCGAGGCGTCGTTCGTCGAGTGTCGCGACGAGCAGACCGACCGTGCCCGAACCGAGCCGCGAGCCGACGCCGACGGCCGGCCCGACGACCGTGTCGACGAGGAGCCGCTCCACCCGCGCGAACCCGGCCTCGGCCACCGCGCCCGCCCCTTCGACGCCGAGGCGTTCCGCCTGCCAGAGCGACCACAGGACACCGGCGTGGCGGGTGTCGTTGTACCCGGCCTCGTCCGTCGCCCGGTCGCGGTCGTAGCGGTAGAGGAAGTCGCCCTCGTCGTCGATGTTCGCCGCGAACCAGGCCACGGCCTGTTCGGCGCCCGTCCGCAAGCCGGCGTCGGTCGGCCGCCCGCATCGCTCCGGATGGACCGCGATGGCGGTCAGGCCGACCACCAGGATCCATCCCACGACAGCCCGTATGACACGGGGAGCGACCGCACGCACCGCGGAAAGATAGCGCCAGTCCTACGATGCGCTCGTGCGACAGCGGACCCGACTCCTCGCGTCGGCCATCGCGGCCGTCGTGGTGTTGTCGCCACTGCTGCGCGAGCCGACCAGTGACACCTACCCGCTGTCGACCTATCCGATGTTCGCCGGGGACCGCGGCGCGGTGCACCAGATCGCCACCGCGGTCGAACGACTCCCGGGCGGTGGGATCGCCCGCCTGTCCCCCGACCTCATCGCCGGAACGGATGAGGTGATCCTCGCTGCAGTGACGGTCCAGCGGGCGCTCGCGAGCGGCGAGGGCGATGCCCTGTGCGGCGAGATCGCCGCACGCCTGGGAGCCGGACGCACCGTCGAAGTCCGCCGCGAGACCGTCGACGTCGTGGCGGTCATCGCCGACGACGCTGCGCCGCTGCACGTGGAGGTCGAGGCGACCTGTGTTGGGTGACCCCGCGCTGGACGACCCGACCACGGTCGAGGCGCGACTTCGCGTGTTGCGGTCGCTCG
>BQJV01000422.1 GCA_021604885.1 Acidimicrobiales bacterium | reverse complement strand
GTGGAAGCTCGCGTTCCCGGACCGCTCGATCTGGATCTGCTGGCCGAAGAAGTCCAGCCCGCTGTTCACCGATCTCACCGAAGACCAGGTCAGAGAGGTCGTCCTGCCCGGCGGACTGGTCGACGTGAAGGTCTGCGCGGTCGACGACGACTGGTCGGGGCTCAAGCTGATGGTGCGGCGCGAGTTGCGGGACGGCTGAGCGGTATCGTCTCGCCGTGCCCGACTATCCCTCCACCTACCGAACCGGCGACGCCGCGCTCGATGATGCCATCGTCGCCCTTCTCGCCGACCTCGACGAGCGGGACCACGAGTTCGTCTTCGAACTCATGGTCTCCGCCGTCCGCATGTCGAGGGAGGATGTCGATCGCGGGGAACTGAAGATGGTCGCGGCCGCCGTCAAGGAGTTCCGCTACTCCTTCGGCGTCTTCGCTCCCTACGAGGGGATCCGCAAGTGCACCGTGTTCGGGAGTGCGCGCACGAAGGTGGGCGACCCGGCGTACACGTGCGCCCACGACTTCGCCGCGGCGATCGCGGCGCGGGACTGGATGATCATCACCGGCGCCGGTCCGGGGATCATGGAGGCCGGCCACGAAGGAGCCGGCGCCGAGAAGAGCTTCGGTGTGAACATCGTGCTGCCGTTCGAGTCGGACGCGAATCCCGTCATCGCCGACGACCCGAAGCTCATCAACTTCAAGTACTTCTTCACCCGCAAGGTCATGTTCATGAAGGAGTCGCACGCCTTCGTGATGCTGCCGGGTGGCTTCGGCACGATGGACGAGGCGTTCGAGCTCCTGACGCTCATCCAGACCGGCAAGTCCGACCCGGCCCCGATCGTCCTGCTCGATCCACCGGGAGGCACCTACTGGGCCCTGTGGAAGCGGTTCGTCGAGATCGAGCTGCGCGACCAGGGGCTGATCTCCCCCGATGACCTCGCACTCGTGATGGTCACGGACTCGATCGACGAGGCGGTCGAGGAGGTGTGTCGCTTCTACCGCACCTACCACTCGATCCGTTTCGTCGGGAACCGTCTGGTGCTGCGGCTGCATCGGCCCGTCGGCGACGACGAGTTGGCCCGGCTCAACGCCGACTTCGGCCATGTGCTCGCCCGCGGCGAGATCGAACGCATCGAGGCCACCGAGGCCGAGCAGCGCGACAACGAC
Organism: Acidimicrobiales bacterium; assembly: GCA_021604885.1. Classification (GTDB taxonomy): domain Bacteria; phylum Actinomycetota; class Acidimicrobiia; order Acidimicrobiales; family Aldehydirespiratoraceae; genus JAJRXC01. The sequence goes on along the minus strand of BQJV01000422.1, from coordinate 2,462 downwards.
CATCTCGAGCTCTATCGCATCGCGTTCCGCTTCGACCGGCGCAGCTGGGCCGGCGTGCGTCGCATGATCGACGCTTTGAACGACGCAACGCCCTCGAGCTGAAGCGCCGGTCAGCTGAACGGGTCGTCCGGTTCGTCGAGCAGGTGGATGGCCTTCTCGACGGCCCGACGGGCTCGGGTGAGCCGCTTCTCGTCGACCGGTAGCTCCTGACCACCGGCGTCGATCGACTCGCGGAGTCGAAGGATCGCCAGGTCGGCCAGTTCTTCGGCGATGACTTCCAATCGCCCTCGGATCTCGTCGAACTCTCCTGCCACGACGGAGACGGTATCCGTTGATCACCCGGCTACGGTCGCCGCAATGCACGACGAGGACCTCCACGCCGACGAGCTTCACGAGTGGGTCGGGTTCACCGATGCCGCCGGCAACTCGTGGCAGTTCGACGTGACGTTCCTCACCAGCAACTACGGCTGCATCTACGGCCGGGGCTGCCCCGGGGTCTTCACCGAGCTCGCCCCGGAGTACGAGCACGGTTGCTGCACCTACGGTGCCCATTTCGTCGACGACGCCGATCGTGAGAGCACGCTCGCCCGGGCGGCCGAACTCGGCGAGGACGAATGGGAGCTGCGCGAGCGAGCCGAGGAGATGGGCGGCGCGCTCACGACCAACGATGACGGCGACTGGGTGACCCAGACGGTGGATGACGCCTGCATCTTCCTCAACCGTCCCGGCTTCCCGGCCGGGGCAGGCTGCGCGTTCCACCAGGCGGCGGTGCGACGGGGCGAGCGCCCGCTCGACTGGAAGCCGCAGGTGTGTTGGCAGCTCCCCCTGCGCTACGACGAGTGGACCGACGACAACGACCACACGACCCACCTCCTGCGTGAGTGGAAGCGTCGCGACTGGGGTGAGGGTGGCGCCGAGTTCGCCTGGTGGTGCACCGACGATCCGCTGGCGTTCACGGAGGACCGGCCCGTGTGGCGCAGCCTGCGAGACGAGATCGTGGAACTGGTCGGCCAGGAGGCGTACGAGCGGCTCGTCGACTATCTGGTGCACCGCGAGGCCACTCACCCGAGTTCGTCGGTCTTCCTCCCGCACCCACAGGTGCGCCGCCGCGCAGATCCGTCGGCCTGACCGCTCAGATCCACGGCGATCCGGCCGAAAGGATCGTCGTGACTGCCTTCACCAGCGATGACCTGAACGCCGCCGTCGAAGAAGCGGGGATGATCTTCCCTGCCTATGTGATCGACCAACTCGTGGCGGCGATCGATGCCGGCAAACACGTCATCCTGACCGGGCCTCCGGGCACCGGGAAGACCACGCTCGCCTACATCGCGTCGGACGTCGCCCGGAAGTCGATGTTCTGCACCGGGTACCTCCCCACGACGGCGACGACCGAATGGACGACCTTCGAGACGATCGGTGGTCTCCAGCCGACCGCCGAGGGCCTGATCTTCCGGCCTGGTCTCTTCGTCGAGGCCATCGAGTCCGGCCGTTGGCTCGTCATCGACGAGCTCAACCGCTCGAACTTCGACCGCGCGTTCGGTCAGCTCTTCACCGTGCTGTCGGGCTCAGCCGTCGTCCTGCCCTTCAAGCGCAAGGGCCAGCCCCACCCGCTCTCGCTCGTGCCGAGCGGTGTCGAAGCGCCCGAGGACACCGAGGTCATCCGTGTCTCGGCCAACTGGCGCATCATCGCCACGATGAACGTCTTCGACAAGAACCTGCTCTTCGAGATGTCCTACGCCCTGATGCGACGCTTCGCCTTCATCGAGGTCGGCACGCCGCCCGAGAGTGCGTATCGCGAGCTCCTCCAGGGCAAGGGCGAGGTCGTGCAACGCCTGCTTCCGCTCCGCGAGTTCACCGATCTCGGCCCGGCCGTCTATCTCGACGCCGCGAAGTACGCCGCCCGTCGATCCCGCGACGGCATCACCGAGTCGCGGCTCCTCTACGAAGTCTTCTACGCCTATTTCCTCCCCCAGTTCGAGGGCATGGAGGAACGTCGGGCCATGACGCTCTACCGCACGGTCGCCGAGCATCTCGACACGCCCGAACAGCTCGAGGTGCAGCGCACGATCAGCGACATCCTCGGCGTCGAGCTGGTTGTGTGACGACGCCGCGCATCGATCCCTTCGCGGCCACGCAGGAGGCCACGGCGGAGCTCTGGAACCGTCTGGCGCGGCCGTTCGACACAGCGCAGACCGTGGACGCGCTGCTCGGGCTCTCCACCGACGTCGTCGAGCAACTCGTGGGTGTCCTCGTCGCGACCTGTGACGAGGCGGAGACGCTCCTGCACCGCATGCCGAACACCCTCCGCACGCTGAAGACCTCCGTCGGTACGCACAACGAGCGGTGCGTCGGGGAGCTCCGCGGCCCGGTCCAGTGGAGCGAGACCTTCGCCGCGCAGGCGTCGAGCCTCGGCAATCGGGACGTGTACGTGTGTGCTTCGACCCGCCGGGCCTACGACATCG
>BQJV01000421.1 GCA_021604885.1 Acidimicrobiales bacterium | reverse complement strand
CAGGAAGTGTTCTTCGGCGCCACCACCGAGATCTCCTCGGTGCCGCCGGACGAAGTCCAGATGATGGACGTCTCGCCGAAGCAGATCATCTCGGTCGCCACGGCGCTGATCCCGTTCCTCGAGCACGATGACGCCAACCGTGCGCTCATGGGCGCCAACATGCAGCGCCAGGCCGTGCCGCTGGTGCGAGCCGAGGCTCCCTACATCGGCACCGGCATCGAACGCCGGTGCGCCACCGATGCCGCCGACATGGTGCTCGCCGAGGATGCCGGCACCGTGGTCGAGCTCGACGGTGACCACATGGTCATGGACTACAACAAGCTGGGTCGTCAGACCATCCGGCTGAAGCGGTTCGAGCGTTCGAACCAGGATTCCTGCATCTCCCAGAAGCCCCGCGTGGCCGAGGGCGACAAGGTCAAGAAGGGTCAGCTCCTCGCCGACGGTCCGTCCACGGACAACGGCGAGCTGGCGCTCGGCAAGAACCTCCTCGTCGCCTTCATGCCCTGGGAGGGCTACAACTTCGAGGACGCGATCATCCTCTCGGAGCGGCTCGTGAAGGACGACGTGCTCACGTCGGTCCACATCCACGAGCACGAGATCGATGCCCGTGACACGAAGCTCGGCCCGGAGGAGATCACCCGGGACATCCCGAACCTGAGCGAGGAGATCCTCGCCGACCTCGACGAGCGCGGAATCATCCGTGTCGGCGCCGAAGTCGGCCCGGGCGATGTCCTCGTCGGCAAGGTCACGCCGAAGGGTGAGACCGAGCTCACGCCGGAGGAGCGCCTCCTGCGTGCGATCTTCGGTGAGAAGGCCCGCGAGGTGCGCGACACCTCGCTGAAGGTCCCGCACGGCGAGACCGGCAAGGTCATCGACGTCAAGGTCTTCAACCGCGACGACGCGCATGAACTTCCCCCGGGCGTCAACCAGCTCGTGCGGGTCTATGTCGCCCAGAAGCGCAAGATCAGCGTCGGTGACAAGCTCGCCGGCCGCCACGGCAACAAGGGTGTCATCTCCAAGATCCTGCCGATCGAGGACATGCCGTTCAACGCCGACGGCCAGCAGGTCGACATCATCTTGAACCCGCTCGGCGTTCCGTCCCGTATGAACGTGGGCCAGGTGCTCGAAGCGCACCTCGGCTACGCGGCTCGTTGGGGCTGGGACATCGACGGCGAGAAGGTCGGCGACGACCCGGTCCGTGGCACCGAGCGCAAGACGCGCCCGACCACGAAGCCGTCCACGTTCATCGCCACGCCGGTGTTCGACGGCGCCAAGTGGGACGAGAAGGAGCTCGCCGGTGACAAGCCCGTCATCGTCGACATCCTCCAGAACCTCAACGCGGAGAGCCACGACGGTGAGACCCGCCTGATCGGTACCGACGGCAAGCAGATGCTCTTCAACGGGCGCACCGGTGAGCCGTACGACAACCCGATCATGACGGGCTACGTCTACATCCTGAAGCTGGCCCACCTCGTGGACGACAAGATCCACGCCCGTTCGACCGGCCCCTACTCCATGATCACCCAGCAGCCGCTCGGCGGTAAGGCCCAGTTCGGTGGCCAGCGCTTCGGTGAGATGGAGGTGTGGGCCCTCGAGGCGTACGGCGCGGCCTACTGCCTGCAGGAGCTGCTCACGATCAAGTCCGATGACGTGCTCGGCCGCGTGAAGGTCTACGAGGCCATCGTCAAGGGCGAGAACATTCCGGAGCCCGGCATCCCCGAGTCCTTCAAGGTGCTCATCAAGGAGATGCAGGCGCTGTGCATCAACGTCGAGGTGCTGTCGAAGGACGGCCAGGAGATCGAGATGCGCGAACTGGACGAAGAGACGTTCCGCACGGTCGAGGAGCTGGGGATCGATCTCCAGCGCCCCGAACGTGGATCAGATGAAGAAGACGCTGCCCGAGCCGCCGCCCGTGCGGCTCGCGGCTGAGACCGGCGAAGACACCGACGCAAGTCGGCGACAGCAACGAGGACACCATGCTCGACGTCAATGATTTCTCCAACCTGAAGATCGGTCTCGCCACCGCGGACAGCATCCGCATGTGGTCGAACGGCGAGGTCAAGAAGCCGGAGACCATCAACTACCGCACGCTCAAGCCCGAGAAGGACGGACTCTTCTGCGAGAAGATCTTCGGTCCGACGAAGGACTGGGAGTGCGCGTGTGGCAAGTACAAGCGTGTTCGCTTCAAGGGCATCATCTGCGAGCGGTGTGGCGTCGAAGTGACCCGCTCGAAGGTGCGTCGTGAGCGGATGGGCCACATCGAGCTCGCCGCGCCGGCGGTCCATATCTGGTACCTCCGCGGCACCCGCTCGTGGCTCGCGTACCTCCTCATGGGCACCGAGCCCAAGGAGGAGCTCAAGGCCAAGCAGCTCGAGAAGGTCATCTACTTCGCGGCCAACCTGGTCGTGTCCGTCGACGAAGAGCGTCGCGACGAGGACCTCGCCTCCCTCGAGGCCGAGGTCGTCGGTGAGCGCGAGGCGATCGACAAGGACATGGAGCTGGACCTGGCTCGACGCAACGAGGACCTCGAGAAGGAACTCGCCGCGCTCGAGAAGGACGGCGCCAAGGAGACCGAGCTGAAGGCGGCTCGCCGTCAGGCCGACAAGGACCTGGCCGAGATCCGCGAGCAGTTCGAGTTCGAGACCGAGATCCTCGACCGGGCCTGGGACGAGTTCAAGAGCCTGTTCGGTCGTCAGATCATCGAAGACGAGATGCTGTGGCGTGAGCTCGTCGACCGTTGGGGCGACTACTTCGTGGGCGGCATGGGTGCCGACGCGATCGCCCGTCTGGTCGAGCACCTCGACTTCGACGACGAAGAGGTCCGTCTGCGGGCCCAGATCGATCCGCCGGAAGGCGTGAAGGGTCTGTCCGCCCAGCGCAAGCAGAAGGCGATCAAGCGACTCAAGATCGTCGCCGCCTTCAACCGTCGCGACGAGCACGGCCGGCGGATCAACGATCCGCGCGCCATGATCCTCGACGTCGTCCCGGTGATTCCGCCGGAGCTGCGCCCGATGGTCCAGCTGGACGGTGGCCGCTTCGCGACCTCCGACCTCAACGACCTCTACCGCCGAGTGATCAACCGCAACAACCGGCTCAAGCGTCTGCTCGACCTCGGTGCGCCGGAGATCATCGTCAACAACGAGAAGCGGATGCTCCAGGAGGCCGTCGACGCACTGTTCGACAACGGTCGTCGTGGTCGCCCGGTCACCGGTCCCGGTAACCGCCCGCTCAAGTCGCTGTCCGACATGCTCAAGGGCAAGCAGGGCCGGTTCCGTCAGAACCTGCTCGGCAAGCGCGTCGACTACTCGGGCCGTTCGGTCATCGTGGTCGGCCCGACCCTGAAGTTCCACCAGTGCGGTCTCCCGAAGATCATGGCGCTCGAGCTGTTCAAGCCGTTCGTCATGAAGCGTCTCGTCGACGCCGAGCTGGCCCAGAACATCAAGTCGGCCAAGCGCATGGTCGAGCGTCGTCGCCCGCAGGTGTGGGACGTCCTCGAGGACGTCATCAAGGAACACCCGGTGATGCTCAACCGCGCACCGACGCTGCACCGCCTCGGTATTCAGGCGTTCGAGCCGGTCCTCGTCGAGGGCAAGGCCATCCGCCTGCACCCGCTGGTGTGCACCGCCTT
>BQJV01000420.1 GCA_021604885.1 Acidimicrobiales bacterium | reverse complement strand
GAGCGCAGCAACCGGCGTGGTGTCCCGCACGAGCAGGACGGCAGTGGCGATGACGAGCACGATGACCAGCGCCGGCAGGGCCACGAGCCATCGCCGAGGGGTCGGGCCGGCCGGGGATGTCCGCTGCCCGGCGTGTTGCACCCGCAGGCCCGCCTCGATGCGATCCCGACTCGTCGGATCCAGCTCGGGCGCACGGCTCTCGGCCAGGGCGTCCAACGGATGGCTGTGATCCTCACCACGCTCACTCATCGCCCGCCACCTCCCTCGAGTTCCCGGCGCAGGGCGGCGGTTGCGCGATGCACGAGGACGGCCATGAGCGACGGGGCGACGCCCATGGCTCGGGCCGCCTCCTCGTGGGAGAGACCGGAGAGATGGCGAAGGGTGAGCGCCCGCTCGTAGCGCGGGTTGAGACGGTCGAGCGCTCCTCGAAGGGCATCGAGCTGGTCGGCGTCGTCGATCCGGTCCACATCGTCGACCGCGACATGATCGTGGAGCCGATCCGCCGCTCGTCGGGCCCGGTCACCGCGCCGTCGACCCTGGCGCCGATGGTGATCCGTGAGCAGGTTCCCGGCGATGCGGAAGAGCCAGGGCGCGATCCCGCTCGGATGCCAACGGAACCGATCGAGCCGGGCGAGGGCCCGCTCGAACGTGGCCGCCGTGAGATCCTCGGCGAGTTCGCGGTCGCCGCAGCGGCGGTAGATGAAGCCGTGGATCGCATCGACGTGACGACGGTAGAGCTCGGCGAAGGCGTCGGCATCGGTGCGGGCCCGCTCCACGAGGAGCTGCTCGTCGCGCCGGTCGCGATCGTCGTCATCGGAATCCACCACCCTCCAGGGTGACCCATGCCGGGGCCCCGCCGGTGGCAGCGATGACTCTGGGGATCCGGCATGGGACACCGTCCGTGGCGTCGGAACGCTCGATCAGTCCCGCACGGCCCGGTCGGTCACCCGGTCCGTCACCCGATCGGTGACCCGATCAGTGACGACGTCGACCGGTCGATCGCGCACGGGTTCGTCGCGCTCCGGGACCGGCACACCGACGGTTTCGGCTCGACTCCGGCCCACGACGTTGCCCTCGCCGTTCACGGCGGTCACGACGTAGGTGTAGCGGTGGCCGGCTGCCACGTCGTCGTCGCGAATGCTGGTGACATCGAGCCCCACGCGGGCGAGCACGAATCGCTCGCCACCGTCGACACCCTTGTGGAGCACGTAGCCCACCGCGGCGTCGTTGGTGACCGCGCTCCAGTGGCACCCGACGCTGAAGGACGGCAGGTGGTCGGTGACGACATCGCTGACCGCAACGTCGGTGCGGTGCGGTTCGCAGGTGAGCCGCATCGGCTCGACCTCGATGTCGCGATGCTGCAGCTCGACCGGCACGATCCGGCTGCGGGCGATGACCTCGCCGTCGCCGTCCAGTCCGAGCACGGCGTACAGGTAGGCGCCCGGGACCTCGACGTCCACGTCCGTGTACGACTGCCGGTCGGCGCCCAGCTCGGCGACGAGGTTGCGGTGCCCGTGCGTCGGGCGGAGCTCGACGTTCCAGAGCTGCCACGAACGCACCTCGGCTTCGGATCGCCATTCGCAGTGCACGGCGCCGTCGACGCGGTCGCTGACCTCGTCACCGGCGACTCGGGGTACGCAGTCGAGCTTGATCGCCGCGTCGACCGGGGGAAGCCGCATCGCGTCCGGCGCCACTGGCGCGTACAGACGGCGGTGGCGCTCCGGGCTGAAGACGGTGCCGTCGCCTGACTCGGCCGCGGCGGGGACGACGAGAACGGCGGCGAGGGCGATCACGGCGATGGCCGCGGCCCACAACCGTTGCGGGATGGATGCTCGCATGGGGGTCTCCTTGTTCTTGGGGGATCGGGTCGACACACGCCGACACCGGTTCCAACGCCGACCCGACCCGCCGATTACACCCGGAGCAGGAATTCCTCGCGATCTTCCGTCGAATCACGCCCGAAGGGTGGCCCACGGGGTGAACACCGGTAGCGTCGGCTCCCGTGGGTTCACTGATCAAGAAGCGCCGCAAGCGCATGCGGAAGAAGAAGCACAAGAAGATGCTCCGAAGGACGCGCCACCAGCGCAAGTAGTCCGGTGCGGCCCTCGCGCCGCGTCGCTACTCGGCGGGCACGGTCTCTGCGACCACCCGCCCGTCCCCGGGAAACGCACCTTCGACGAACCACGTACTCCCGCTTCCGGCGAGTCGTGGTCGCTCCCCCGACGACTCGGCCAGTTCGTCGCGCCACCGCACGAGGTCCGGAGCGACCGCCAGTGCGGCAGGCTCGAGATCATTGCCGTGATCGCCCTCCGGCCCGCCGAGCTGATCCCACGCGGCATAGACCGCCGGCGTGGAGCACATGATCGGCGGCGTGAGCAGGGTGTAGGTGCGGGCGACGAACGGCAACGGCTCGACGATCTCGCCGATGCCCCGTACCCGGGCGCGCCCGCCCCGGAGGCAGAACGCGACGTCGGCGCCGATGGTCGCGGCCGCAACCTCGTCGTCGAACCCCGCCCAGCGAAGCACCGCAGCGGCATCCGATGACCCGCCGCCGAGCCCTGCCCCGGCGGGAATCGCCTTGTGGAGGCGGACATGGGCCCGGCGGTCACAGAGGGCGAGGGCACGGGTAACGAGATTGTCGTCGTCGGCGCCGAGGTGCTCGCTGCCGGCCGGACCGACGATCTCCACCCCGGAGCCGCCGTCTTCGATCTCCAGGGTGTCGTGGAGGTCGAGACTGACCATCTCCGCGTCGATCAGGTGATACCCGTCGTCACGCAGCCCGGTCATGCGAAGCGAGACGGTGAGCTTGGCCGGAGCGAGCACGGTGGGCACGAGCGGACAGTACTCTCCGGCCATGACGCTCGGAACCCACCCGTTCACGCACGGCCTCCACGACCTCGGCGACGGCAACTGGGCGTGGATCCAACCGGACGGCGGCTGGGGCTGGAGCAACGCCGGTCTGATCGTCGACGGGGAGGCCTCCCTGCTCGTCGACACCCTCTTCGATCTCCCGATGACGCAGACGATGCTCGACGCGATCGCCGACGCGGTGCCGGCCTCGACCATCGGCGGGCTCGTCAACACCCACTCGAACGGTGACCACTGCAACGGCAACGAACTCCTCGACTGCGAGATCATCGCGTCGAACGCGACCGCCGAGGAGATGCAGCACGAACGGCCGGAGATCATGGCCGCGATGCTGGAGACCGCGTCCGAGATGGGCGTCCTCGGCGAGTTCTTCCTCCATTGCTTCGGGCACTTCCAGTTCGCCGGTATCACCCGGGTCGGGCCGTCCACCACCTTCGACGGGCGGATGGAGCGCACGGTCGGCGACACGCTGGTCGAGCTCGTGGACGTCGGTCCGGCCCACACGGAAGGCGATGTCCTCGTCCATGTCCCCGGCCGATCGACCGTCTACACCGGCGACATCCTGTTCGTGGAGGGTCACCCGATCCTGTGGGCCGGCACCATCCCCGATCTGCTCCGTGCGCTCGACGTGATCGAGGCCTGGCAGCCGGAGACGATCGTGCCGGGCCACGGACCGATCACCGACCTCGCGGGTCTGGCCGAGATCCGCAGCTATCTCGAGTACTGCCGGACCGAGTGCCGCGACCGGTTCGACCGGGGCATGC
>BQJV01000419.1 GCA_021604885.1 Acidimicrobiales bacterium | reverse complement strand
GATCGACCCGGCGGTATCCGAGAACGGACCGGAGGCCGCGGCCGGCAAGGCCAGCGCACGGTTGATGAACGCCGCCATCTGGCCGCGGGTCATCGGGTCGTCCGGCGAGTACGTCGTGGACGACGTGCCGGTCGTGATCCCCGCCGCGAACAGCGCGTTGATGTCCGCTTCGAAGATCGACCCGGCGGTATCCGAGAAGGGACCGGACGCAGCCGCAGGGAGACCCAACGACCGGTTCACGAACGCTGCCATCTGGCCACGCGTCACCGGATCGTCCGGCGAGTACGTGGTCGACGACGTCCCGGTGGTGATCGCTGCGGCGGCGAGAAGGTTGATCTCGTCCTCGAAGCGATCGCCGGTGTCGTCGCCGAATGCATCGACGACCTTGACGACGGTCAGGCGGGCGGCGGGTCCGTCCCAGCCGTGGGCCGCCAGCAGATCGCCGACGGTGCCGTCGACGCCCGGGTGGGCGGTGATCACGCCGGCCGGGTCGGTGTCGACGCCGTCACCGGAGTCGAGGTTGCCGTCCGGGTCGCCGTCGAGCGTGACGGGACCGAGGCCCGAGCACGGATCGACGATGTGCTCCGACAACTCGGTGTTGTCCTCGCTGCCGGCGTCATAGCCCATGAGGTCGAACGTCGCACTGGCGGCGGGCAGTGTCGCCCGATCCAGACCGACGAAGCCGTCGTTGGTGCAGATCAGCATGCCGAACAGCGACAGCACGTCGCCGGGGCGGGCATCGATCGTCGTGACGAGACGATCGGCGAAGCCGCCGATCCTCGTGTCGGTCGGCGTCAACGGCCGACCGAAGTTCACGATGTCGGTGACGATCGCCGGCGAGAGGTCGCGGCGGTTCTCGAGCGCCTCGACGAGCGGTGCGGGATCGCCGCCTCGGGCGATCGCGTTGATCTCGTCGCTGGCGGTACCGCCGACCTCGGCGATGGTGAGCGCAGTCGGAAGACCTGCGTTGTGGGTGACGGCCACCGGCGGCGAGAACGGCTGGGAATCCGTGAGGTTCTCCAGGATCAGCGCGTAGGTGGTCGTCTCCGCAGGAGCCGCGGTGTGCGCCGCAGCCAGGTACGGGAACGTGCCCGGGAACGCCTTGTCGTTGCCGTCGACGCAGTCGGTGGTGAGAACGGAGCCTTTGTCGGGTCCACCCACCGGCGCGGCGTTGCCGGTCACGACGATCAGCGAGATGTCGATGACATCATCCTCGAGCTGACGCCCGTTGAGCACCTTGTCCGGTCCCCCGTAGCCATCCGAGGACGACGTGTCGATCGTCAGGATGTCGGGCAGGAACGCGTCAGCGATGGCGTCGGCTTCCGCTTCGCTGAACCCGCTGCCGTCGAGGCCACTGAGGAACTCGAGCGAGTCGGAAGCGGCGCCGGCGAAGTTCGCGTCGTCCATGTCCGGATCGGCCATGTTGTAGGTGTCCTCGAAGCCGTCGGGAACGAGCACGGTGGCGATGCCGGGACGGCCGATGCGATCGGTGATCGAGGCGTCGTTGTTCGCCGTGTCGGTCTCGGCCCACACGCCGATGCTCGAGTCGCCATCGGTGATCGCGCTGGACGGAACCTCGAGCACGATCGCGCTGACGTTGAAGCCGGCGAAGAAGTCGACACCGGTCGTGTCGCCCTCGATCTCGCAGAACGCGGCCGTGCCCATCCCCTTGACCGAGCCCTGGAAGGCGGCGAAGTCGAAGAAGAACGGATCGTCGTACACGCCGGCGACGGCGGTGCCGCCCCCGTCGAGTCCGAAGGCCGAGCCGGTGGTCCCGGAGCCCTCGACGGCGCCGGAGACGGCGACGCTCTGGGAGCCGTCCGCGGCGACCGTACCGAAGTCGACCGAGATCGTCGCGTCGGCGGTTGCGTCATCGGCGTCCGCGAGGTCCTGATCGATCTTGAAGACGTAGTCGCCGTCCGGGTCGAAGGTGGTCGGGCTCAGCGCGCCGGCCGCCGGGTTGACCGTCATGATCAGGACGGTGTTGTCCGGATCGTCCGGCGATTGGAAGACGTAGAGGTCGTTGATGTCGGTGCGTCCGTCCTCGGCGACGAGCGGCGCTTCGAGATGGTCCGCGGCCTGTCCCGGAACCGCGATCACCGCCCCGCCCGCTATCGCCAACGCCGCGAGGGCGCTGAACGCTTGCTGTTTGCGTTGCATTGTCTGCTCCTGTCCGGGCCCGCCGAACGACGGGCATCTGGGTTTGCTCCCCAGGGGTTCGGAGCAGCCGGAGCCGCGGATTGGTCCGCGCGCATCGGCGCGTCAGAGCAACTGGTGCACCAGATGTTGCAGGTGTTAGACACCAGATGTTGCGGTCAGGCGGGTGGGGCGGCGACGGCGGAGTCGGGGTCGACGATGAAGCCGGACACGTCGATCGCCTCGAACGCGGACCCGGGGACGTCCTTGAGCCCACGGAGCTCCGAGTTGTCCCAGCGTTCGTCCGGCGCGCCGCTGACGTACCAGGACGACCCGTTGTCGGCCAGGATCATGCCGTACTCACGCATGGCGGTGAGGATGACCTGGACGTCCGGCGAGAACGACGAGATGTCGTAGTCGGATCGCAGCCGGAAGTACTGGCCCATGGGCGGTGCATCCAACGAGTCGGTCGAGCCCGCGTTGTGTCGCGCCGGCCAGACGTGGCGGCGGGCGGTCACCGGCGCCGTGAACCGGATGGCATGGTCGATGTGTCCCGACGCCACTTCCTCGTAGCGAACCAGACCCGGCAGGATCGCGATGCCGGCTGCGTCGGCTGACGTCCAACCGTCGGGCCGCAGGTCGTTCACGCGCAGGTCGTAGATGGCGCCGCTGGCGGCGTCCCAGCTGCCGTCGCCGTTGGGGTGGGCGTCGAAGAGTTCGTGCAGCGTGCAGGACTCCGTGTCCCACACGATGACATGGCGATCGCCGGACGCAGCCGGGCCGCCCTCGATCGGAGCATCGGCCGGCACGGGCCAGCGACCGTCGTCGGACTCGGAGCCGTAGGCCGACCAGTGAACGTCGATGCCGGGTTGCCCGGCGCCGACCGTCACGAACGGGATCCCGATCGGCGCGCCGCTGCCCGGCGGCCATTCGCCGGAGCCGAAGTCGGGATGCAGTGTCGATCCGGCGCCGATCGTGGCGACGTACTCATCCGAGCGGGCGTGCACGGGCGCGCCGTCGTCTCGCGTGTTCCACATATTGTCGGCCGGGAATAGCGTGCAATCGAGCGGCGGTGCCGGCTCGATCGGGTCGAGGTCGAGCGCCCGCAAGAGGAAGGTCGCCATCTCCGCCCGGGTGACGGGACGATCCGGGCAGTACCGGGTCGGCGCGCACCCGACGGTGATGCCGGCGTGCTTGAGACGCTCGATGTCGTCGTGGAAGGTGCCGGCGGTATCGATGAACCCGGACGGCTCCCCCGCCACCGGCAACGCGAACGCCCGATTCAGGAACGCCGCCATCTGCCCACGCGTCACCGGATCATCCGTACAGAAACGGGTGGGTGCACAGCCCCGCGTGATCTCGGCGTGCTTGAGTCGCTCGATGTCGTCGCGGAACGTGCCGGCGGTGTCGGTGAAGCCCGACGGCGCCGCCGCCGCCGACAGGTCCAGCGCCCGATTCAGGAACGCCGCCATCTGCCCACGCGTCACCGGATCATCCG
>BQJV01000418.1 GCA_021604885.1 Acidimicrobiales bacterium | reverse complement strand
GCGGGGTCGGCAGACGAGAGGGTGGTGCCGCCGATGGTCAGGGTCACCGTCGGCATGGCGGAACCGGCGGCGGGTTCGGCGTCGAACTCGGCAGTGAAGCCGAGCAGGGTCTCACCGATCCGCGGGGCCTTGGCGCTGAGCACACGGTCGGTGCCGACTTCGCGGAGGCCGAGGAAGCGGTCGCCGACGATGCCGTCGGGGCCGAGGTCGACCCGGTCGACGAGGGCGGTCTGGAACGACTTCACCGGGAAGCGCCGGAGTTCGCTGACGGTGAAGGTCACGCCCGGGCCGCTTCGGCGATCGACTTCAACTCGACGATCCCTTCAGCCTTGTCGTCGTATCGGAAGAGGGCGGAGCCGCTGACGAAGACATTGGCGCCGGCCGCGGCGCACTCGCCGATGGTGTCGGCGCTGATGCCGCCGTCGATCTCGATGTCGATCTCGTTGCCGGAGGCGTCGACCATCGCCTTCAGCTCGGTGATCTTGTCGAGGAGCGGGATGTACGTCTGACCGCCGAAGCCGGGGTTGACGGTCATGACGAGAATGTGGTCGGTGACGTCGAGGACATGGGAGAGCACGTTCGCCGGTGTGTGGGGATTGAGCACCACGCCGCTGCGGGCGCCCAGCTTGCGGATGTTGTCGAGCGAACGATGGAGATGGGTGCAGGCCTCGGCGTGGACCATCACGGTGGAGCAGCCGGCCTCGACGTAGAGCGGGGCGATCTCGTCGGGCTTCACGACCATCAGGTGGGCTTCGAAGTGGATGGTGAGATGGGGGCGGATGCTCTTGACGACATCGGGGCCGACGGTGATGTTGGGGACGAAGACGCCGTCCATGACATCCCAGTGGATGCGGTCGGCGCCGGCCTTTTCGAGGTCGACGCACTCCTCGCCGAGACGGGCGAAGTCGGCGGGCAGGATGGACGGAGAGATCTCGATGGCGCGGCTCACGCGCGCGACCCTACCCGCCGGGTCGGGTCCGGCAGGGCGATTCTCGGTGGGGTGCCGATACCGTTCCGTTCGTGGAACTCCGGGTGACGGCAACTGCGCGAGACGGTGCCGGCGTCGCTCGCGCGGAGGACGGCCGAGTCGTCTTCGTCGAGGGCGCACTGCCCGGCGAGACCGTGAGCGTGGAGATGCTCAAGGTGGATCGGCGATGGTCCCGCGCCCGGGTCGTTCGCGTGCTGGATCCGTCGCCCGACCGGGTGCCGGTGCCCTGCACCCACCAGATCGAGGGCTGCGGAGGGTGCGATCTCCTGCATGTCGGCGAGTCCGCGCAATTGCGTCTGAAGTCGTCGATGGTCGTCGATCAGCTCGCCCGGCTGGAGATCGATGCGCCCGACCCGGCGCGGCGCTCGCTCGACGACGACCAGGGCCGCACCACGGTGCGGGCCGCCGTCAGCGACGGGCGGGCCGGCTACCGCATCCGCGGGTCACACGATGTGGTCGTGCCTGATTCGTGCGACGCCGTCGATCCGGCCGCCGAGCAACTGCTCGTCGACGGACGATTCGGCGACGCGAGCGAGATCACGATCCGCGTCGGCAACCGCACCGGCGAACGGCTGGTGCTGGTCGAGGGCAGCCCGTTCGACATCGAGGTGCCCGACGACGTGCTCGTCGTGGGGTCCGCCGACCTGAAGAAGGGGAAGCGGGCGTGGATCCACGAGGAGGCCGGTGGTCGCCGCTGGCGGGTGTCCGCCCGATCGTTCTTCCAGAACCGGCCCGCCGGGGTCGACGCGCTCGTGGACGAGGTCCGCGAGATGGTCGACGATCTCGGGGCTGACGGTCCGCTGGTCGACGCCTACGCAGGCGTCGGCATCTTCGCCGGCACCATCGGCGAAGGGCGCACGGTGCACGCGATCGAGCGCGGCCGTGACTCCATCGCCGATGCCCGGGTGAACCTCGACGGCGACGTGAAGATCATCAAGTCGTCGGTCGAGCGCTGGCGTCCGTCACCGGCTGCGATCGTGGTCGCCGATCCGGCCCGCGAGGGTCTCGGCAAGGACGCGGTGGCGACGCTGCTGCGATCCGAGCCGCAGCTGTTCGTGCTCGTGAGCTGCGACCCGTCGTCATTCGCCCGCGACGCGGGCCTGCTGATCGACGCCGGCATGCGCCTCGACCGCTTCACCGTGGTCGACATGTTCCCGGGCACGTCGCATGTGGAGACCGTCGGCGCATTCGTCGTCTGAGGACGGTCCGGCGGCTCAGAGCCGGGCGTGGAACGCGAGCATGTCGGCCTCGAACACGGCGGGCTGATCGCCCTCGCCGCCGATGTGTGCACCCTTCTGACCGAAGCCGCGCTCGATGGCTGCCAGGAAGAGGTCGAGATCGGTCAGCGCCGCGTCGGGTTCGCCGACGACCGGGTCGATCATGGCGCCGTCGTCGGCCAGGTAGGTCGTGGGCATGTTCGGACAGACCCGCGCCTCCTCCATGAACGACACCGGCTCGAGTCGGTCGAAGCTGTGATGGGCGCCGCCGACGATCCGGATCGACGCATCGGCACCGCCGGCCCGCAGGGCGGCGACCTGTGACTGGGCTTCCTGCACGGAGCACCATTCGTCGCGTTCGCCGATGATCGCCCGCAGGCGGGTGCTGCCGATGTCAGCGTCGAGGAACTGGTGGCCGCACCACGGGTAGACGGCGTAGGCGGCGGCGAGTCGAGGACCGTCGCCGAGCACGGCGTCGGCGAAGTGGCGACTCGACGCGATGGTGACGGCTGCGCCGCCACGGCTGTGGCCCTGTGCGGCGATCCGAGCACCGTCGACCTCGGGCCGCTCGGCGAGCACGGAGGCCGCGGCGAGCACGTCGAAGGCGCTGGCGGCGAAGCTGAACTGCACCTGGTTGGCGACGGTGGAGGTGACCGACCGGGCGCCGAACGGATCGAGCACGAAGACGACGAAGCCGGCGCCCACGAGTGTCTCGGCATGATGCTCGTGGTTCGGGCCGACGCCGAGCGAGCCCGGTATGACGATCACGGTCGCGCCGGAGGCGCCGTCGGGGACGAACAGCTTCCCGTCGAGCAGGACGGCATCGTCGGCTGCCGCGCCCGGAGCCGGGCCGGCCATCGCGGTCACGTAGTTGGAGGGGTCGCGGCTCGTGACGTCGATGTTCTCGCCGACGACGCCGGCATAGGTGACGACGTCGTCGCGGTAGCGGGTTTCACGGTCCAGGGCATTGCCGTCCAGAGACATGCGCCGGACGGTAGCACCGCCGCTGTCGGCGCTGAGGCGTCGTCAGGCGGTGTGGACGAAGTCGAACACGCTGCTGTCGGTGCCGTCGCCGACCGTCACGTCGAAGTGCTCCTCGACGGGGGCAGTGGGGAACTCGACCTTCACGAACCAGTCGCCGTTGCCGTCGGCGGTGGTCTGCGTCGTCGCGCTGTAGGCGGACGTGACGGTGATCGTCGCGCCCGGGGCGGCGGTGCCGGAGTACTCGTCGTAGGGCGGGTCCTCCTCGCAGCTGCCGTAGCGGGCCTGTGCGGCGAACGCGACGGGGGCCCCGGTCGTGGTCGTGGTGGGTGCCGCGGTCGTCGTCGGAGCGGCGGTCGTCGTGGGCGGGGGAGTGGTCGTCGTGGGGATCGGCGGGAGCGTGGTCGTCGCGGTGATGAGGGCCGGCGGCTCGGTGGTGGTGGGTGCGACGAGATGGG
>BQJV01000417.1 GCA_021604885.1 Acidimicrobiales bacterium | reverse complement strand
CAGAACGATGGCATCGGCACCGACGACCTGACCTGCATCTATTCGACCGCCGTGCCGTGCTCGGTGATCGTGAGCCTCGTCGACGCGACGCTGACACCGATCCCGGACACGCAGATCTCCATCCCCGTGTTCCCGCCGGCGCCCGATACCGATGGTGACGGCGTCGGCGACGATGTCGACAACTGCGTCGACACCGCCAACGCCGGTCAGGAAGACGCTGACAGCGACGGCATCGGCGACGCGTGCGAGGCCGACAGTGATGGCGACGGCACGATCGACGACGACGACAACTGCCCGAACACGCCGAACGCCGACCAGGCCGATGCCGACTCGAACGGCGTCGGCGATGCCTGCGAGGGTGACGGCGACGGCGACGGCGTGGCCGACGACACCGACAACTGTGTCGCCACGCCGAACGCGGACCAGACCGACACCGACGCCGACGGCGCCGGCGATGCCTGCGACGACGACGATGACGACGATGGTGTCGACGACGGCGACGACAACTGCCCGCTCGACGCCAATGCCGATCAGGCGGACCTCGACGGTGACGGCGCGGGGACCCCGTGCGACGAGGACGGCGACGTGGCTCCGACCACGACGATCGCCCCGACCTCGACGGTCGCGCCGACGACCACCATCGCGCCGCCCGCCCAGGAGACCCAGGACGACGAGCTCGCGTTCACCGGTCCGACGGACGTGCTGTGGGTCGTCGCCCTCGCGATGGCGCTGCTCGGCGGCGGCTTCCTGCTCCTCGGTCAGTCCGTGCGTCCGGCACGGGCACGACACGACAGCTGAACCCGTCGGGGACACCGTCCCCGCAGTGACGATTGCAGTGGGCCGTCGGCGATCTCGCCGGCGGCTCACCGTCGTCCCGACTCAGTACACCTAGCCGCCGGATCTGGCGTCCCACGCCGACGCCGACGCGGTCAGGGCAAGGGCGGTACGCAGCTGCTCGGCCCGAGGGGACGGGAGGTCGGGCACGCGCACATGGTGGGCAGGCCCGATGCCGGCAGTGGTGACCACGAGGTCGGCGACACCGAGCCGGCGCTGGAAAACCGAGGCGATCGTGGCAACCGACTGCACGTTGCCCAGGGGAATCTGTGTGAGGTGATGTTGGACGACGCCGCGGCGCACGACCAGACGCCGGTCGTCGAGACTGAACCCGAGTCGCGCGTAGCGGGCTCGCGCGAACCAGACCGCAGAGGCCCACCACAGGGCCACGACCACGACCGAGCCGGCCGGGTGGACGAAGCCGAGCCCGACGGCGGCGGGCATCCCGACGAGAACGAAGGCGACGGCGGCCCGCACGACCATGCGGCGGATGGTCATGCGGCTCACCGACTCGAGCGCCACGCCGAAGGCCGGATCGACGTCCACCGATCCCTGCACGACCCGGGCGACGGCATCGGTGGTGGCGACGGGGGCCAGGTGGACGACCGACTGCTGCTTGCCGGCCGCCTTTCCGGTCGCCGCGGAGAAGCGCACCTCGTGGAGGCCGAGTCGCCGGGCGACGAGCCCGGACGAGACGGTGACGGTCTGGATGCGCGCCGGTCGGATTTCGACCTGGCGTCGCGAGAGGAGTCCCATGTCGGCGGTGAGCGTGTCTCCCGATCGGACGAGGGTGAACGTCCCGAACGTGAACACCGCACCCATCGCGACCATGACGACGATGAGCACCATGATCCCGACCGTGGCCGCCGCGACGGCGCCGCCGATCGCCACGCTCTCGCCGAATCCGACCGCCGCCGCCACCGCAGCGCCGACCGACGCGACGAGCGCCAGCGGCAACGCCGACGAGGCGATGTGGTAGCGGATGAGGTCACCGACGGGTGCCTCGTGGAGCTGCACGACGCGAGGGGGCGGTGGCGGCAGACTCGACGCACCGCCGTCGGTACCGTCGTCGGTGCCGCCCGCCCCGGCGTGACGACTCCGGGCGCGAACGTCGGCCGTGAGGGCGTCGGCCGCGGCGGACTTGAGGTAGCGGATCTCGATGTTCCCGTCCGCGGACGCCTCGGCGGCCTCGACGACCGCGAGTCCGACGATGCGGGCGAGGAGCGGTCGAGACACGGACACCTGCTGAATCCGATGGAACGGCAGCGATTGCGCCTTGCGGTCGAGGATCCCGTGGCGGTGCTCGATCGTGCTGTCCGTGAGCGCGTAGCCGGTCATCCACCACGACAGGACGCCGTAGCCGACGGTGACGGAGCCGGCGAGCGCGACCACCACGTCGAAGCCGAGAGCGCCGCCACCGAAGACGACCGCCAGGAGGAGCGGCCATCCGCTCTGAGCGAGAAAAGCCACGATCTGGACGAGAACCGTGAGCGGGTGGGGGCGGTGCCACTCCGGCTCGGTCACCCGCCGAGCTCCGAGCGCAGCCGGTCGGCCGTGGCGCCGTCGAGGTGCGGGATCGTGAGGTTCGGGGCGTGAGTGCCCGCGGTGTGGATCACGACGGAACTGAGCCCCAACCACCGATCGATCGGTCCGGTCCGCGTGGTGACGGTCTGGACCCGGCTACGCGGCACGACCTGCGAACGGCGCACGATGACGCCGCTGCGGCGTTCGACCCAGCGATCGTCGACCCCCCACCGCCAGCGCGCGTACTGCAGGTCGATCACCCACCAGCGCAACGCCAGCAGGACGAGCGCGCCCGCGACGCCGGCGACCGCGAGCACCGGCAGGTCGACGAGCAGCCCGACCACGACAGCGGCGATCGCCACGACACCCGAGAACACCGCTGCGCCCACGCGCCACAGGGTGCGGATGCTCGGCGGGAGTGCTTCCGTTGCGATCGATGGATCGATGGAGGAGACGGGATCGAGGCTCACCGGCTCAGTATCGCCGCTGACCGAGCGGCGGACGCGTCACGAGATCGGGTACCAGAAGCCTCCGGCGGTGCCGGGCCCCGTGTGCGCCGCGATCGACGGACCGACGCGATAGCGGACCAGGTCGACCTCGACGGCGCTGTCGCGCAGCCGGGCCTCGATCCCCTCGGTGAAGGCGAGGGTGGCCGCATCCGCGAGCGAGACACCGACCCGGATCGGCACACCGTCGCGCACCATCGGTTCGACCATGAGGTCACAGAGTTCGTCGAGGCCGCGCCCGGTGGACAGGAGGTCGATCGCGCCCCCGACACCACCGAGCACCATCACACCGTCATGGTCGGCGGGGAGCTGGAGCCGGCCGCCCCGGCGAGCGAAGTCCATCGCCTGAATGATGAAGGTCGTGCCGACCGATGTCGCCACGTCCTTCGCCCGCGCCGCGGCCTCGGCAGCATCACCACCAGCAGCCACCACCGACGCCGCCTCCCAGACACAGCAGGAAACGCCGAACGACGCCGTGCCGGAGTCGACGAGATGCACCGGGACATCCACGAGATCGGCTGCGAGCCGGGCCGCATTCAGCGTGCCGGAATGCTCCGCCCCGACGTGGATGGAGACGATCTCGGTCGCACCGGCAGCCACGAGTCCCTCATAGATCACGGCGACCTCGCCGGGGCTTGGTTGCGACGTGGTGACCTCGGGCAGCGCGTCGTCCGCGAAGCGGTCCCAGAAACCGTCCGCATCGAGATCGACGCCCTCCCGGTATCGGGTCCCGTCGACCGTCACGATGACGGGAACGACCACGACACCCAGCCGCGCAGCGAGG
>BQJV01000416.1 GCA_021604885.1 Acidimicrobiales bacterium | reverse complement strand
GAGCACCGCCGCGGCGTCGGTCGGGTAGCCGGCGGCCACGAAGTTCTCGACGGCCACGGTGATCCGTTGATCCATGACCTCGAGGGCGGCCGGCACGATCCCCGCCGCGATGATGTCGCTGACCGTCTGCGCCGCATCGCGCACCGACGGGAACGACAGCAGCAGCGTGCGCACCGCAGGCGGGTTGCGTGTCAGCCGCACGGCGATCCGCGTCGTGATCCCGAGCGTGCCTTCGCCGCCCACGAAGGCACCTCGCAGGTCGAGTCCGGCCGGCTCCGCATCGAGACCACCGAGCATGACCGCCTCGCCGTCCGGCAGGACGACCTCGAGCGCGACGATGTGCGCATCGGTGACGCCATAGGCCAGGCAGTGCGGCCCGCCGGAGTTGTTGGCGACGTTGCCGCCCAACGTGCAGACCGACTGGCTCGACGGGTCCGGAGCGAAGTGCCATCCGTGCGGATGCAGATGTCGCGACAGATCGAGATTGATCACGCCCGGCTCGACCCACGCGATTCGGTTCGCTTCGTCGATCTCGAGGATGCGGTTCATCTTCTGGAGGGAAATGACCACCGGGGCGCCAAGCGGGATCGCACCGCCCGCGAGGCCGGTACCGGCGCCGCGCGGCACGATCGGTGAGTCGTGGCGCGCGGCAACGCGCATGATCGCCTGCACTTCGGCGGTGCTCGTCGGAAAGCAGGTCGGCCCGGCGACGCCGCCGCCGAACACCGATGCATCCTTGGCCATGAGCGCCCGCTCGGCCCCGTCGATCCGCACGCGGTCGGGCGCGAGCGCCGTTCGGAGGTCCGCGACCAGCGGGTCGACGACAGCGGCGTCACGCCGGGTCAATCGGTCGAGGAGCCCCATCGGCATCAGCGTAGGGCTGCCCACGTCGACAGTGCCCCGATGGGCGACCACACTGGTCCGATGAAACGTCCGAACATCCCGCTCGACAGGGTCGACCTCGTCTCCGGGCCGGTGTTCATCGCGACGATGCTGTGGGAGGCGAAGGTCCTCCGGGACAGGCCACAGCGCGAGCTGGGCGATCTGGACGATTGGACCAAGGACGAGCTGGCCGATCCGTCGCTCCCCGGCGATGAGCTCGTGCCCGTCGGCTTCGAACGTCGCGACACCGCTGCGAGCCTCACGATGCTCGTCGGCAACGTCGCGGTGACCGCCGCCTACGCAGGCATCTACGGCCGGCTCCACCGGTTCCTCTACAAGCACCGCGTCGCGAAGCTCGGCACCCGCCCGGTCGCCGGGTGGATCACGGCGATGGTGCTGTGGGACTTCCTCTACTACTGGAGCCATCGCTGGCAGCACGAGAGCCGGATCCTCTGGGCGAACCATGTCACCCACCACTCGAGCGAGCACTACAACCTGTCGACCGCTCTGCGGCAACCCTGGTCCGGATATCTCACGTCCTGGGTGTTCCTCCCGATGCCCCTGCTCGGCGTGCCCCTGCATCGCACCGCCCGCGCCGGCCAGCTCAACCTCCTGTACCAGTACTGGATCCACACCGAGGCGATCAGCCGGCTCGACCCGGCGAGCGAAGCGGTCCTCAACACCCCGTCGCATCATCGGGTGCACCATGGAGCGAACCCGCAGTACCTCGACAAGAACTACGCGGGGATCCTCATCGTGTGGGACAAGGTCTTCGGCACGTTCGAGCCCGAGGTCCGCCGGGTGAAGTACGGGCTGACCAAGAACATCAAGACGTTCAACCCGATGCGGATCGGCTACCACGAGATGGCCGACATCGTGCGGGACGCGACCCGGGCGAAGGGCTGGCGCAACAAGCTCGGCCACATCTTCCGCCGTCCCGGGTGGCAGCCGACCGTGGTCGAACCGCCAGAGATCTACGACGTCGAGGCGAAGGCGTCGGCGTAGGCGAAGAGCCCGGTCTGTCCGCCGGTGTGGACGAACACGACGTCGTCGTCCGTATCGATCTCCGACGAGGCGAGCAGGAACGCGAACGCCTTGGCCGTGTAGACCGGATCGAGCAGCACGCCTTCCGTGCGGGCGAGCACGTCAACCGCCGCGTGTGACGCGTCGGTCTCGATGCCGTAGCCCGCTCCCAACATCGAGTCGTCGACCGTCAGTCGCGCGAGGTTCGGGGCCGGTGCGCTGACGAGCGACGCGGTCTCGGCCGCGAGGTACTCGATCGTTGCCCGCGTCGTGGCCGCGTCGGCGTAGACCGCCACGGCGCGCACGGGCGCGGGTGCGCCGCCCATCTCGAGGCCGACGAGGAGACCCGCTGCCGTGCCGCCCGTGGATGACGCGACCACCACCGCCGCGGGATCGACCGCGGCATCGCGGAGTTGCGCCGCCAGTTCGATGCCGGCCGCGACATAGCCGAGCGTGCCCACCGGACTCGACCCACCGGGTCCGATGACCGCCAGCCCGGGATCGGCGTCGAGCAGCTCACCGCAGCGCACCAGCGCGGCGTCATTGTCGGCCACCACATGGACGGTCGCGCCGAGCACGTCATCCAGCAGGCGATTGCCGGAGCCCACATAGTGCGCGTCGTCCCGCTCGACCTGGGTGGTCAGGATCAGATGGCACGGAAGGCCGACGCGGGCGGACGCTGCGGCGGTCTGGCGACAGTGGTTCGATTGCAGCGCCCCGAACGTCATCACGCCGGTTGCGCCCTCGGTCAGCGCCTCGCCGAGGAGGAACTCGAGCTTGCGGGTCTTGTCGCCACCGAAGGCGAGACCGGAGCAGTCGTCTCGCTTCAACCAGATCCGCGGGCCGCCCCGCTCGGCTCGGAGCCGGTCGGTCGGCTCGAGCGGCGTCGGCCAGTGTCCGAGCGCGACGCGAGGAAACGCGGCGAGAGTCGTCTCGATGTCAGACAGGGCGATCACCCTTCACGGTGACCCGGCGCATGTGGCGGCGCTGCCCGGCGTAGTCGTGGAGCGCGTAGTGCTGCACGCTGCGGTTGTCCCACATGACGAGGGTTCCTGGCTCCCATCGGACCCGACACGTGAAACGCTCGCGCGTCGCGTGCTGCAGCAGGAACTGGAGCAGGTTGCGGGACTCGGCGGGGCGCATCCCGACGATGCCGGTCGTGAAGGCACCGTTCACGTAGAGCGCCTTGCGGCCCGACTCCGGATGGGTGCGCACAACCGGATGCACGACCGTCTTGGCGGCGAGCTCGGAGTCCTTCGTCGCCATGCTCCTGCTGTACGTGGAGAGGCCACCCTCGCCGTACTGCGGAGCGGCGCTGTGCACGGCGTCGAGGTCCCCGAGGATCGCCTGCATCGTCTCGCTCAGCGCGTCGTGGGCGAGGTGCTGATTGGCGAACAGCGTGTCGCCTCCGGTCTCCGGTACATCGACCGCGTACAGGATCGAGCCGAGGTCGGGCTCGTCGAGGAACGTCAGGTCGGTGTGCCACCCGCCCCCGAAGTTGCTGACGTCATCCGGCTCGGTGACGACGTCGAGGACCTCGCCGTGCTCAGCATTCATCTCGACGAAGGGATGGGTGTCCAGCTCGCCGAAGTGGCGGCCGAACGCGATCTGCGCGTCCGACGAGAGATCCTGCTCGCGGAACACGAGGACGTGGTGGTCGATGAACGCTTGACGAATCGCCGCGACTGCGCCGGCGTCGAGCTCAATGAGATCGACGCCCGTGACCTCGGCGCCGAGTGCGCCG
>BQJV01000415.1 GCA_021604885.1 Acidimicrobiales bacterium | reverse complement strand
GCACGTCGTCGCGAGCCTCGGCGATCACACGTACCCGACCGCTGGCGGTCGATATGCGCACGGCGGTCACGTCGACGACCGTACGGAACCCTCACCGCCCCACACAAGGACGTCCGTCACGTCCTCCCCCGGCCTCTCCCTCACCGTTCTGGGTGAACAGAGGACCGGAATCCGCGCCTCCGTTCACCCAGAACGGAGGGGTTTCACCCGGAACGGAGGGGGTTTCGGGTCAGAAGGCGCTGGGGGTGGGGTTTTCGATGTCGAGGTAAGTGGCGAGTGACTGGGTGACCATGTTCGCGACGGCCATGTTCATCTCCGCAGGGACGAGGCCGTTGGCGACCATGCGATCGGCGAGGCCGATGAAGATCGCGCAGAACCGCATGGTGGCGAAGACCTCCCAGTAGTGAGGGTCGCGGACCTCGCGGCCGGACTCCCGCTCGTAGATCTCGACCATCTCCTCGCGGGTGGGGAAGCCCTCCATGCGGGGGTTGCCCGGCTCGTCGAACGACATGCGGTCGAACATGAGCCACCAGCCGACGTCGGCCTCGGTGGGGCAGAGCGCGCACGCTTCCCAATCGACCACGGCGGCGGGGACATAGTCCTGCCACAGGATGTTGCCAAGGCGCGAGTCGCCCCAGCTGAGGCCGATCCGGTCGTCCTGCGGATCGTTCTCGACCAGCCAGTCGAACGCTGCATCGAGCACCGGGTGGGGTCGCCCGTCGAGTTCGGCGAGGGTGGAGGCGCGATAGAGGTCGAGTTGGACCTTCGTGGACGGCTCGCCGGTGCCGCTCGTGTCGAGCCAGTCGAGGTCGGCCGACCGCCAGTCGATGTTGTGGATCTGCCCCATCGCCCGCAGGCCGGTGGTCAGCATGCGGGTGCGATCTTCCGGCGTCGCCTCGTCGACGAGGAAGCCTTCCTCGGAGTAGCGCGGCGTGTCCGACGGGACGCGACCTTCGGTGAAACCCATGACGAAGAACGGCTGACCGAGGACGGACGTGTCCGCCTCGTAGCCCAGCAACTCCGGCACCGGTGCGTCGCAATGCGCCCCGACGGTCTGCATCGCCCGGTGCTGCACCTCGACGGACACACGGCACTGATCCGTCTGGGCGGGGAAGAGCGCGCCCCCGGTCGGCTCGATGCGGGCGACGTACTTCTCGGTGCGCGCCTCGCCCCCTTCGGTCCAGGCGAGGTCGACGAACACGGTCTCGTTCGAGAAACCGGTGGACACGGGGATGTCGATCTCGGTGACGGTGATGTCGCTGCGCTCCGGGTGCCGGCTCGCGAACCACGCCTCGAAGGCGGGTCCGTAGTGGCTGCGATCCGTGTGGAACTTCGGGGCGCTGCTGACGTCTTCTTCCGGCGCGGTCTCGTCACTCATCGAGCGCAAGCTACGACACGGCCGGATCGGTGTCCGAATTGCGGTCGACGGTCTAGCCTCCGGCGGATGCCAGCCACCGTTCCGGAGCGCGCCCAGGTCGTCGTCGTGGGCGGCGGGATCGTCGGGGCGAGCATCGCCTATCACCTCACCCGTCGGGACATCACCGACGTGGTGGTTCTCGAGCAGGGCACGCTCACGTGCGGCACCACGTGGCATGCGGCCGGGCTCGTTTCCCAGCTCAAGTCGACGCACTCGCTCACGAAGCTGGCGACCTATTCGGCGCGCCTGTTCGAGGAGCTCGAGGACGAGACGGGGCAGGCGACCGGCTACCGCACGCCGGGCTCGCTGTCGGTGGCGGACAACGAGGAGCGCTGGGAGGAGACCCTGCGCGGCGCCACCATGGCGGAGGGTGTCGGCGTGGAGACCCGCGTCGTCGACCTGGACGAGGCCCGCGCGCGCTGGCCGTTGATGCGTACGGACGACCTCGTCGGCGCGCTCTACATCCCGCGCGACGGGCAGACGTCGCCCGTCGACACGACGATGGCGCTCGCCAAGGGAGCGAAGTCGCGCGGGGCCCAGGTGATCGAAAACGTCGCGGTCACCGAACTCACGGCGAGCAACGGGCGCGTGACCGGCGTGGTCACGGAACAGGGCGCGATCGAGGCGGAGATCGTGGTGCTCGCAACCGGCATGTGGACCCGGCACCTCGCGGCCCAGATCGGGGTCAACGTGCCGCTCCAGGCGTGCGAGCACTTCTACATCGTCACCGAGCCGATCGAGGGCATGGAGATCGGCACGCCGACCCTGCGCGACCCCGGCAACTACACGTACTTCAAGGAGGAGACCGGCAAGATCATGGCCGGCTTCTTCGAGCCTCGGGGGAAGGTCTGGCGGATGGACCGGATCCCACGGGACTTCTCGTTCCAGAGCCTGCCGGAGGACTGGGAGCACGTCGGACCGATCTTCGAGCGGGCCATTCATCGGGTGCCTGCGCTGGGGGAGTGCGGGCTGCAGCTCTTCTTCAACGGGCCGGAGGCGTTCACGCCCGACGGCGTCTACTACATGGGCGAGTCGCCCGAGGTGGACAACTGCTACGTGGCCGCCGGCTTCAACTCGGTCGGCATCCAGTCCGCCGGCGGCGTCGGCTGGGCGCTCGCCGACTGGATCGCCGACAAGCATCCGCCCATGGACCTCAACTCCGTCGACATCCGTCGGGCGCAGCCGTTCCAGGCGGACGAGCGGTACCTCCGGGACCGTGTCTCCGAGAGCCTCGGCCTGCTCTACGCGATGCACTGGCCGTTCCGGCAGTACGAGAGTGCGCGGGGCATCCGCCGGTCGCCGTTGCACGAGCGACTCGACGCGGCCGGCGCGGTCTTCGGCGAGCTGGCCGGGTGGGAGCGTCCGAACTGGTATGCGGACGAGGGCCAGGCCCGGGAGTACGCGTACTCGTACGGGAAGCAGAACTGGCAGGACAACTTGGTCCGTGAGTGCCTCGGCGTGCGGGAGGCGGTCGGGTTGTTCGATCAGACCTCGTTCGCGAAGTTCACCGTGGAAGGGCCCGATGCGCTCGCCGTCCTGAACCGGATCAGCGTCGCGGACATCGACGCGCCGATCGGCAAGGCGATCTACACCCAGTGGTGCAACCATCGCGGCGGCATCGAGGCGGACCTCACGGTGAACCGGCTCGGCGAGGATCGGTTCTTCATCGTGACCGCCGCGGCAAGTGAGACTCGTGACTGGTCCTGGTTGCGGCGGGCGGCCATCGGCACGGACGTCACGCTGACGAACGTCACGCATGACCAGGCCATGCTCGGCGTGATGGGGCCGCACTCGCGGGCGCTGCTGTCCGAGCTCACCACCGCCGATCTCTCGAACGCCGGCTTCGCCTTCGGGACCGGGCAGGTCGTCGACATCTCCGGGGCCGAGGTGCTCGCGCTGCGGATGAGCTATGTCGGTGAGCTCGGCTGGGAGCTCTACGTGCCGAATGCCGACGCGGTCGCGGTGTACGACGCGGTCGTGGAGGCCGGGTCCAGCCATGGGCTCGTCGACGCCGGCTACCACGCCATGAACTCGCTTCGCCTCGAGGCCGGCATGCGGCACTGGGGCCACGACATCACCGACGAGGACACGCCGATCGAGTCCGGCCTCGGGTTCGCCATCGCCTGGGACAAGCCGGTCGACTTCATCGGTCGGGAAGCGCTCGAGGCGCAGCGCGAGGCGCCCCGGTCGAAGCGGCTCATCCAGGTCCGGATCGAGGATCCCGAGCTGCTGACGTACCAC
>BQJV01000414.1 GCA_021604885.1 Acidimicrobiales bacterium | reverse complement strand
CTTCTGGAGCGCCGGATCGAGCTCGTAGGGCCCACCGATCTGCCACATCATCCGCAGGAAGTTCGTCGGGTAGTCGGTGTTGTTGTCCGGGAAGACGAACGGCTGGCCGACCGAGTGGCGGTAGGCATTGGCTGCGAGCGTCGGCATCTTCGCGATCAGACGAACGATCTGCTCCATGCGGTTCGCCGGGTCCTCGATCTCCTTCGCCTCCGGATAGAAGGTCGAAAGGCCGGCGACGGCGGAGGTGAGCAGGCCCATCGGGTGGGCGTCGTAGTGGTACGCGTCGTTGATCCGCTTGCGGAAGTTCTCGTGGATGTAGGTGTGGTGCGTGATCTCCTCGATCCACGCATCGTGCTGTGTGGTGTCCGGCAGCTCGCCGTGGACCAACAGATACGCGACTTCGAGGAACGTGCTGTGCTCGGCCAGCTGCTCGATCGGGTAGCCGCGGTAGCGCAGGATGCCGTTCTCGCCGTCGAGCTCGGTGATGGCGCTCGGGGTGGCTGCGGTGGTGGCCAGACCGGGGTCGGAGAACCAGATGCCGGGCAGCAGCTTGCGCCAATCGGCGGCGTCGACGCCCCCGTCAACGATCGGGATCTCGATCGACTCGCCGGTGCGGTTGTCGGTGATGGTTACGCTCTCAGACACGGCGTTGAATCTAGACCGCGATACGCCTGCCTCACACCTTGGGCAGGCCCCACCCAGGCCGGATGCAGGCCGTCAGAGCGGCGTGTTGTCGTGTCGCCGACGCGGAAGTCGCTCCCGTTTCCCCGCGAGCATCTCCAGCGCGGCATGGATCTCGGCTCGCGTGTCCGCGGGATCGATCACCGCGTCGATCGTGCCGCGCTCGGCCGCGATGTAGGGGTTGAGCAGGCGCTCCTCGTAGCCGGCCTCGAGCTCCGCTCGCTCTTCGGGTGTCGAGCGGCGGTGGAGGATCTCCACGGCGCCCTTGGCGCCCATCACGGCGATCTCGGCGGAGGGCCACGCCAGCGCCATGTCGTTCCCCATCATCTTCGAGTCCATGACGATGTAGGCGCCGCCGTAGCTCTTGCGGGTGGTGACATTCACGCGCGGAACGGTCGCTCGGGCGTAGGCGAACGCCATTTGGGCGCCGTAGCGGATCATGCCGCGCCATTCGAGGTCCTTGCCGGGATAGAAGCCGGAGGTGTCGACGAGGGTGAGGATCGACAGGTTGAAGGCATCGCACATGGCGACGAACCGGGCGCCCTTGCGGGAGGCGGTGATGTTCAGCGTGCCGGCGATGGTCTGCGGTTGGTTGGCGACGATGCCGATCGGACGTCCACCGATCGTCGCGAACGCGGTGACCAGGTTGGCGGCCCAGTCCGTGTGGAGCTCGAGCAGGTAGCCGTCGTCCACGATCGCGGCCAGCACGTCGCGGCAGTCGTAGGAACCGTTCGCCGACTCCGGGAGAACGTCGTAGGCCTCCGGCGTCGGTCGGTCGACCGGGTCCGTGCAGGCGATCGACGGTGCGGCGTCATCCGTGTGGTCGGGCAGGAAGGAGAGCACCTCCGCCGCGAGCGCCTCGGCTTCCTCCATGTCGGCGGCGACCATGGTTGCGACGCCGGAGTTGCGCGCGTGGACCGCGGCGCCGCCGAGCTCGTCGGAGCCGATCGGGACGCCCGTGAACTGCTCGACCATGACCGGGCCACTGACGAACGCGTACGACTCGTTGACCATGATCACGATGTCGGCGAGGCCGAGCATGAGCGCCGGGCCCGACACTGTCGGGCCGCTGACGATGACGATGGACGGGATGACGCCGGAGCAGCGGGTCATCTCGCGGGCCGCACCGCCCCAGCCGTCGAGCGCGGCAACGCCCTCGCGCAGGTCGGCGCCGCTCGAGGCGAGTCGGATCACGAGCGGGAGGCGTTGGTCCAGCGCATAGCGGGCGGCGGCGGCGATGGTGTGGCCATCGCTCGGCGTGAGCGCGCCGGCATCGTCGCCGGCCTGCGCGTCGACCACGATGACGCGTCGGCCGTGGAAATCGGAGGCCTTCGCCCGGACGAAGCCGGTGGCCTTCGCTCGGATGTCGACGGAATCGTCGATTGCGGTCACCGGCCCCCTTCCGACTGCTCGCGCACCCGGGTGGTGCTGCGCTGCTTCTGACCCGTCCTATGCGGACGACGTTACGCCCCTCTGCCTAGTCGTTCGAGGCGGCGGCCGGGCTGATCAGACTCTGGTCGGGTCCGTCCGTGGCCACGATCCGACGGACGAGGTCGGCGAGGGCTCGGGTGGGTGCCGATGGGGACGTGCGCTTCGGCGTGGCCAGGCCGACGATGCGCGGCGACAGGCCGTCCACGTTGACACGCTTCCAGTCGCCGCCGAGCCATCCGGGCGCAGCGCTCGCGGGGACGAGTGCGGGGGCGAACCCCTCGAACGCGAGGGAGGTGAGCAGACGGAGTCCGTCGACCTCGGCCTTCGCCGTGAGGCGGACGCGGGCGCGGCGGGCGTCGGTGTCGATCTCGTCTCGAAACGCCGTGCCCTGCGGCGGCAGGAGGATCTGGTGACGGGCGATCTCGGCGAGGTCGACCCGGTCGTGGGCGGCGAGTGGATGGTCGAGCGGCGCGACGATGATCCGCTCCTCGGTGAAGAGCACATCAGTGTCCACATCCGGATCGTCGACCGGCAGGTTGACCACGGCGAGATCGAGTCGATCGCTGAGCAGTTGGGGCAGCAGGGACGTCGTGGTCGCTTCGATCACCCGAAGCTCGATCCGGGGGAACTCGGTCGACACGCCGTTGAGCAGGGCGGGGACCAGCCAACGTGCGGTGGTGCCGATCACGCCGGCCCGCACCTGACCGCTCACGTCATCGCGCAACGCGATGAGGTCGTCCTCGATCGCGCGGAGCTCCGCGAGGATGCGGCGAGCCCGGTCGGCGACGATCTCGCCTTCCATCGTGAGCTCGCCCTCGGCCCGGTCGATGAGGGTCGAGCCGACCTCCTGCTCGAGGCGCGCGACGTGGGTGGAGACGTTGCTCTGCACGGTGTGGAGCGCCCGGGCCGCTGCGGAGAACGAGTGGTGTTCGGCGACCGCAAGCAGGGCGTGGAGTTGGCGGAGATCCATCGCTGTGAATGATGGCACATATCCCCGAGAACTGTTGGAAAGATGGGTCGAGACCTGCTTGACTACGGAGTAACGACGACGAAGGGCAACCCCCTTGCCCACGTCAGTCAGCCCGGATCACCGTTCCCCCTTTTCGGCGGTCCGAGGCTCAGAGAAGCGGCTGGATGTCCCCCAAGACCTTTCCGGCCGCTTCTCTTCGTTTTGCGCCCGTGCCGGCCGCTCGACGGGGGAGCGCGGCACTACGCTTCGACCCGCATGGCTGACACGCTCGGACTTCACGTCGCCGCGGACGGCATCACGGCGGTGCGCCTCGATGCGGTCGCCGGCACACCGGCCGTGGTCGTGCCGCTCGGCACGGACGGACCGGCCGCCACCACCCTCGTCGCCCAGGATGAGGGCGGCGCCGTTCTCGTCGGTGATGCAGCCCATGGCGCAGAGGGCCCGACGGTCAACGATCCGCTGGAGCGGGCGCAGGCCGGTCGGATCGGCGCGCTCGCCGCCATCATCAACCATGTCGTCGGCCGCGCGGCGATGCTCGGCGGCACCGCGCCGACACGGCTCGCCGTGGTCGTGCCGGACGACTTCGACG
>BQJV01000413.1 GCA_021604885.1 Acidimicrobiales bacterium | reverse complement strand
CTCGTCTCGATCACCGGACGCCTCTCCCACTCCCAGTGGACCGACAAGGACACCGGCAAGCCCCGAGAGCGTTACGAAGTCGTGGCGGCGCTGGTGGGCTACTTGGGCGCCCCGAAAGCCTCCACCGAGCCGGCCGAACCGGCCGAGTACGAGCCAGGACAGGAGCCTTTCTAGCCAGCGCCAGCGCCGGGCTCGAGTACCACCTCGGGCCCGGCCCTCTCGCGCACAGAAACGAGATGCCATGAACGACCGAACGCTTCAAACACACCTCGCCTACGACTCCGCCACGCTCCTTGCGCTGATCGCCCGCATCGCACCATCCGCCGTGCTCGCCCAGCTGAGACGGCAGTGATCGATCAGGTCGCCGTCAGTTACGCCGCATCTGCCCGACGGCCAACCGGCCGGCGGAGGACTGAGTGATCACGCAGGGTCTCCCGAGCCAATCGCGCTATTCAGGATCACGGCAGCCACTTCATCAGCGATCTCATCGACTCCATAGTCGGCGGTGCGAAGAGCAACCTTGTCAGCCAACGATGGGCTTCGATCAATGACCTCGTCCTTCGAGATCTCGTGCCAGATCGGGAGGAGCACCTGCTTCCCTCCGACCGCCATCGTGACAAGGCCGTCGAGCTCATACTGCGGCCAGCCCTTGGCGAAGAACGACTTCGACAGCACAACAAGTCCGAAGCGACTCCTAGCGATACCGCTGTCGATCTTCCGGCGCAGGCTGTCTCCAATTCGCAACTCGAACTCGTCGTACCAGACGGACAGTCCACGTTCCTGGAGCGCGTGAGCGAGTGGCCGGACGACCGTTTCCTTGTCCTCAGCAGCATGCGACACGAACACGTCGAACTCTCGCCCGCCGCCACCCGGCCCGACATCGGCAGCGTTGTCGACCAGCTCCGCAAGTTGCTGGCGGCGATCCCGAATCGGGGACAACGGTCTCAGCGCGGAGGCCTTGATGATCCTGAAACTCGCCTGCGTGCCGTTGCGCAGGCCCTGCGTATCTACGGTCACATACCAGTGGCCGCTCGACGGGATCTCGAGCCGAACTGGCGACTTCTTCGCAAGCCCACCGACAAATCGGTGCTTCTCCCCACGTTGGAAGCTGCGATAGTTAGCCGGATCCATCAGCCGAACATTCGCACCCTTCGTCAGCGTCACCTCAACGACGTCCCCACGCGACCGCTGACCAAGATCCTGATAGATGAACTTCCCCATCCGACCATCGTACCGGCGTCCACCGACAGTCGAACTGACGTTCGCTCCACACACGAACAACTTCTCGTCTGAGCCCGCTGTGTCAGTGGGTCCCCGCCCGCCGCAACCAGGTCGACGCCGACCAGGTCGACGAGTCCGGCCGCCGGCTCGTCCCCATGGTGTACCCGGTGTTCAACGGCGCCCAGGTCGACGGCTGGACCCCACCCCACCACCAGCTGACCACCAGCGCAGACCGCGACACCCGAGCCGACGCCTGGATCGCCGGGACAGGTGCCGCCATCACCTACGGCCACAACCACGCTGCCTACCTCCCCCAGCCTGACCGGATCGAGCTCCCCGACCGGCACCAGTTCGTCGACACCGCCGGCTTCTACAGCACCTCCACCCACGGGCTGTGCCACTGGACCGGACACCCGACCCGACTCGCCCGAGACCTCACCGGCCGCTTCGGTGACGACGCCTGTGCCGCAGAGGAACTTGTCGCCGAGCTCGGCGCAGCCATCGCATGTGCACACCTCGGCATCACCCCCACCGCCCGGGAGGACCACGCCTCCTACCTCGCCCACTGGCTCCGCATCCTCGATGCCGATCCCGAGACCCTGTTCATCGTCGCCGCCCGAGCCCTGGCCGCCGTTGACCACCTCGACGCCTCCCAGCCCGACACCGTCGACAGCGACGTGCTCGAAGAGGTCAGCGCATGACCGCCGAAACCCTCACCCTCGTCCGGTGGCCGCTCGCGCCGCTCCTCGCCTCCGCCGGCAACCCGCCCGTCGCCCAGCTCGCCCGCCAGGTCGGTGTCGCCACTCGCACCGTGTGGCGCTGGCAGCTCCGAGGACTCACCGACACCCAAGCCGACCGCGCCGCCGTCGCCCTCGGCCTCCACCCCGCCAACATCTGGGACCACTGGTACCAGCCCGACCACCAGTAGGCGACAAGCCAGTCAACGACCGCCCGCACCGAATGGCGCCGGGCCCAGCTTCTGCGAGTCGGCAGCCGTCGATGCCACGACCGTGCCCGCAAGCCCGTAGCCGCGCTCCTGCACGGCCCCCGACGATGCCACCGGGCGACGACGCCCTCACCGCGTGCGTTCGATAGCCCAGCCCCAGCATGCGGTCGCCCAAGAACGAACGCGAACGTTCAGCAGCGCAGCATCGACCGAACAGGATGGAGCTTCACGCCGAAGGTCTGGTGCGCTTCGAGGTGGACGCCCTCAGGTGGGCTTTGGGTGATCCGACACGCTGCCCGGGGGTCGCGGCCGGTCAAGGACCGCTGCGGTATTCCGCCTCCAGCATTCTCACCGCCCCTGAAGGGGACGCTCCGACACGTCTCCGCTCGGCTCCGAGGTCCACCGGAATCTCCTCGCTCGCCCTCCGGGCGTCCTGGACCGCCCGCTCAACACCCCGAGGCCTTGGCCGGCTCAACAAGCCCACCAAGGGCACCACCCAACGAAGGAGAGACACCCCACCATGAACCACATCACCCTCATAGGCCGACTCACCGCCGACCCCGAGCTCACCGCCCCCAAGGGCAACCCGATCTGCCGGTTCCGGATCGCCGTCGACCGCATCAACACCGATGGCGCCGACTTCATCACCATCGTCAGCTTCGGCACCCGAGGCGAGAACGACGCCAAGTGGCTCACCAAGGGCCGACACGTCGCCATCGCCGGCCGGCTCCACCACAACACCTGGACCGACAACGACGGCAACAACCGGGAACGCTACGAAGTCATCGCCAACCAGGTCACCTACCTCGACGGGCCCCGCCGCACCAGCGACGACCCCAAGCCCGGCGAAGAAGCCTTCTGACCAAGATCGGGGGTGGGCCAGCTCGGGCCCGCTCTCATCCGCGATTGACAGTACGGAAACTGTAGGCGAATATGCAACAGTGTTCCGATCCGCGAATGAGCTTGCCAAAGCACGAAAGCAGGCGAACCTCTCGATGCGGCGACTCGCCGCGCTCGTCCACAAGCCGGTTTCAACCATCGCCCGCATCGAATCCGGCTCGT
This sequence comes from Acidimicrobiales bacterium, assembly GCA_021604885.1. Lineage (GTDB taxonomy): Bacteria > Actinomycetota > Acidimicrobiia > Acidimicrobiales > Aldehydirespiratoraceae > JAJRXC01. The sequence goes on along the minus strand of BQJV01000413.1, from coordinate 446 downwards.
CCTCCCCCTCCGTCGACCTCTTCAACGAACTGCTGTGGGTCTGCGGTCGAACCCTGGCAGTAGTCGAACGCAACCAACTCCCCCGTCATCAACCAAACCGATCCACGGAGACACCCATGCCCGAAGCGCCGACGACCTACCCGAACCCGCGGGGCGACGATCCGTGGGACAACGACGCCGTTCACTACCTCCTGGAGAAGGCCGACGTCGCCGCATCGTTCCGCCGGGGACCGCTCGCCGAGTGCCTCCGCCGTCAACCCAACCGACTCGAGAAGCAGCCGCACCGCGTCGCGGAAGCAGAAGAGTTCGCTCGACGCCATGGCGTTCGCCAAGCCCCGATGTATGACCGACGGATCGGCAAGGACATCGTGCGCCTCATCCGCACCGACGCCGACGCCCCCCAGTACCCACCCGAGCGAGTCACCGCGCTCGACGGGCGCGAGTAG
>BQJV01000412.1 GCA_021604885.1 Acidimicrobiales bacterium | reverse complement strand
GCTCTCCGCGGTCTCGACGTAGGTGGCCGTATCGCCGTCGGCGATGGCGAGATAGGTGGACTCGCCCGTGTGCGCCGCGAGCCGTCGCAGGTGGGGCTGGGCGACGGCTGCGAGGAGTTGGACCTCGTCGGTCTGCCGCAGCGTGTCCGCCATCGATCGGATCATCGGCCCGGGGGTGTACTCCCCGGCGTCGCCCCGGCGGACATAGCCACGCGTGCCGAGGGCCTGGAGGTAGCGACGCGCGGTCGTCGGGGTGAGACCGGTCTTCTCGGCGGCGACCGTGAGCGTGCAGGTCCGATGGGCGACGACGACCTCGAGCAGGTCGAGCACCCGGCCGATCGACCGGGGGACCGCGGCGTCGTTCGAGGTGTCAGTAGCTGACAATACTGTCATTGATTGACACACTAGGGATGCTGCGCGCACACTGCAACCATGCGTTCGTTCGGCCCGATCGGCAGTCCTGTCCACAACATCTCGGCGCCCCGCGGCAACGGCCTGCATTGCCGCGGGTGGTCCCAGGAGGCGGCCTACCGCATGCTCCAGAACAATCTGGATGCGGAGGTGGCCGAGGCGCCCGAGCAGCTGGTCGTCTACGGGGGCACCGGCCGGGCGGCCCGCTCGTGGCCGGCCTACAAGGCGATGCTCCACACGCTCACGACGTTGGCCGACGACGAGACGATGCTCGTGCAGTCGGGCAAGCCGGTGGGCGTGGTCCGCACCCACGAGTGGGCGCCGCGGGTGCTGATCGCCAACTCGAACCTCGTGCCCGACTGGGCGAACTGGGACGAGTTCCGCCGCCTCGAGCACGAGGGTCTCACGATGTACGGCCAGATGACGGCGGGCTCGTGGATCTACATCGGCACCCAGGGCATCCTCCAGGGCACCTTCGAGTGCTTCGCCGAGATCGCCCGGCGCCGTTTCGGCGGCACCCTCGCCGGCACCCTGACCGTGACCGCCGGCGCCGGAGGGATGGGCGGCGCCCAGCCGCTCGCCGTAACCATGAACGACGGCGTCGTGCTGATCGTCGACGTCGACCAGCACATGCTCGAGCGGCGCGTCGAGCACCGCTATCTCGACGAGATCGCCCCCGACTACGACACGGCCGTCGCCCGGGTGACGGCGGCGAAGGCCTCACGCACCCCCCTTTCCGTCGGTCTGCTGGGCAACGCGGCCGACGTGCTGCCGCGGCTGCTGGCCGACGGCGTGGCGGCCGACATCGTCACCGACCAGACCTCGGCCCACGACCCGCTCAGCTATCTCCCCAACGACCTCTCGCCCGAGGCGGCCACCGAACTCCGGGGGAGTGACCCGGCCGAGTTCACCCGCCGTGCGAGGGTCGCCATGGCCACCCACTGCCAGGCGATGGTCGGCTTCATGGACGCCGGCAGCGAGGTGTTCGACTACGGGAACAGTCTCCGAGCCGAAGCGAAGCTCGGTGGATTCGAGCGGGCGTTCGACTACCCAGGCTTCCTGCCCGCCTACATCCGTCCCCTCTTCTGCGAGGGCATGGGGCCGTTCCGCTGGGTCGCCCTCTCGGGCGATCCGGCCGACATCGCCGCGACCGACCGCGCCGTGCTCGAGGAGTTTCCGGAGAACGAGTCGCTGGCCCGCTGGATCCGGCTCGCCGGTGAGCGGGTCGCCTTCCAGGGCCTGCCCGCGCGGATCTGCTGGCTCGGCTACGGCGAACGTCACCGCCTCGGCCTGCGCTTCAACGAGATGGTGCGCACCGGCGAGCTCTCGGCGCCAGTGGTCATCGGCCGTGACCATCTCGACTCGGGATCGGTCGCGTCGCCGTATCGCGAGACCGAGGGAATGCTCGACGGGTCCGACGCGATCGCCGACTGGCCGCTGCTCAACGGCCTCGTCAACAGCTGCTCGGGGGCGACATGGGTGAGCATCCATCACGGCGGCGGTGTCGGGATCGGACGGTCGATCCATGCGGGCCAGGTGACGGTCGCCGACGGCACCGACCTCGCCGCGGAGAAGCTCGAACGGGTACTGACCAACGATCCCGCCACCGGCGTCATGCGCCATGTCGATGCCGGCTACGACGAGGCGGCCGCCGTTGCGAGGGATCGCGGCGTCCAGGTGCCGATGCTGGAGCCCGATCCGTGACGGTGCGTCCGATCCTCCAGCTCGGTGACCCGGCCTTGCGAGTGGTGGCCGAGCCCGTGGATCCCACGCAGATCGCGTCCCCCGAGGTGCAGCAGTTGGTCGACGACCTGATCGAGACGATGCGCGACGCGAACGGGGCGGGGCTCGCCGCGACACAGATCGGCGTGCACCGCCGGGTGGTCGTGATGGAGGTCGCGGACAATCCCCGCTACCCGTACAAGCCCCGGCTACCGCTCACGGTCGCGATCAACCCCGTGATCGAGCCCACCGCCGACGAGATGGTGGTCATCAACGAGGGGTGCCTGTCGGTGCCCGTGCGCGGTGACGTGCCGCGGCACGTGCATGTGCGGGTCCGCTATCTCGATCGCGACGGAGCCGAACACGACGAGGTCGTGCGCGGCCTCACCGCGGGGACGTGGCAGCACGAGTGCGACCATCTCGATGGCGTGCTGATCGTCGACCGGGCCGACCCTGCGTCACTCAGCACCTGGGAGGAATTCGACCGTCACCATCGCGCGGCGTTCGTCGAACGGATCACCGCGTTCGTGGAGCGCGTCGGGTCGTGAGCCGCTGGTGGTGCGAGCACGCGGTGCTCCCGGACGGTGTGCGTGCGGGCGTGACGATCGACGCGACGGGCGGCCGGATCACCGCGATCGCGTCGGACGCGTCGCCGCCCGGCGATGCGGTGCGGCTCGCCGGGCTGACGATCCCCGGCCTCGCCAACACGCACAGCCATGCGTTCCACCGGGCGCTTCGCTCGCGCACCCAGACCGGCTCGGGCTCCTTCTGGACCTGGCGCGAGGTCATGTACGAAGCAGCCGCCCGGCTCGATCCCGACACCTATCGGCGTCTTGCCCGGGCGGTGTTCGGGGAGATGGCGCTGGCCGGCCACACCGTGGTCGGCGAGTTCCACTACGTCCACCATCAGCCTGACGGCACCCCGTACGCGGACCCGAACGCGATGGGCGAGGCGGTGCTCGCCGCCGCGCATGAGGCCGGCATCCGGATCACCCTCCTCGACACGATCTACCTCCACGGCGGACTCGACGCCGACGGCTACCGACCGGTTTCCGACGCTCAGCGCCGGTTCCGCGACATGGACGCGGACGCCTGGGCGGTGCGTCTGTCCGCCCTTCGGCCGCAGTCCGGCCAGTTCGTCGGCGCGGCCATCCACAGTGTTCGCGCGGTGGATCCGCAGGCGATGACGGCGGTGGCCCAGTGGGCCGACGCGGCGGGTGCGCCGGTCCACGCCCACGTGAGCGAGCAGCGAGCGGAGAACGACGCGTGCGTCGCCCACCACGGGTGCAGACCGGTCGAGTTGTTGGAGCGGGCCGGCGTGCTCGGGCCCCGGTTCTGCGCCGTGCATGCCACGCATCTGGTGCCCGCCGATGTCGACGCGCTCGGGTCCGCCGGCGCGTCGGTGTGCCTCTGTCCCACGACCGAGCGCGATCTCGGCGACGGGATCGGGCCGTCGACCGAATTGGTCTCGGCGGGCGTGCCGCTACACCTCGGCAGCGACAGCCACGCGGTGATCGACCACTTCCTCGAGGCCCGCGCCGTGGAACTCGAC
>BQJV01000411.1 GCA_021604885.1 Acidimicrobiales bacterium | reverse complement strand
CGATCTCGGCCGGGCCCGGCGGTTCACCGGCGGCGCCCGCCTCGCCGCCCAACTCGGCGACACCCACTGCCCCTGGCCCGGCTGCACCGTCCCCACCACACACTGCGAAATCGACCACAGCATCGACCACGCCGATGGCGGCGAAACCAACCCGCACAACGGCGGCCCCTACTGCGGCAAACACAACCGCTGGAAACAGAAAGGCTACGCCGTCTGGCGCGACCCCCAAGGGGCATGGCACACCTACCGACCCGACGGGTCGGAAATCTGACGGGCACACTGGTCGCGGTGCCTGACGGGTTCGCGCTGCACGAAGTGACGGTCGACGGAGTCGATCGCCCGCGCCTTGATTCGGTCGACCTCGAGATACCGGCGACGGGTATCACGGTGCTCGCCGGTGAGTCCGGTTCCGGCAAGTCGACCCTGCTGCGCCTGTTGAATCGGCTCGATGTGCCCGACCGCGGAAGTGTCACGTGGCAGGGCGAGGATCTGGACGAGGTGGACGTTCTGCTCCATCGGCGCCAGGTGGGCATGGTCTTCCAGGCGCCGGCAGTTGCGCCCGGCTCGGTGCTCGACAACCTCCGGATCGGGGCGATCGACCTCGACGAGGAGACCGCCGGTGACCTGCTGCAGCTCGTGCATCTCGACCCGAGCTACCTCGACCGGGAAGCAGGCGAGCTCTCGGGAGGCGAGAAGCAGCGGGTGTGTCTCGCTCGCACGTTGGCGACCGGGCCGGAGGTGATCCTGGCCGATGAACCCACGTCGTCGCTCGACCCCGAGGCTACCGAGGTGATCGAGCACCTTGCGAGGCGCCTCGCCGCGCCCGACAGCCCGATGCCCGTCGGCTGGGTGTGGGTTTCGCACGATCCGAGCCAGATCGAGCGGCTCGCCGATCGCGTGGTGCGAATGCGGGCCGGACGCGTGGTCTGAAGCACCCGCTCGACCGCGGAGAGCGTTTTCGGTACCGTCGTTCTCTGTTGGCGAAGCGGTGGAGGATGAGCATGAGGCGAGTCGGGGCGGCGTTGGTGGTTCTGGCGGTCGGTGTGGCCGGCATTTCGTTCTCGCCGGGGCGGACGTCGCCCGCCGGGGCGACCGAGCCCGTGCCCCAACCTCGGCCGGAGTGTGGCGAGGACACCTATACCTGTCCGACCGATCATGCCGAGAACGAGGTCACTGCCTCGGGCCAGGTCGCCGATGGCGGCACGGTCAACGTCGTGATGGACCCTGTCGTGCCGGCCTGCAACCGCAACGTCGGCCCGGTGGCGGGCGGATGGGAGAACGCGCCGTGCTACTCGTCGATCTCGTTCGGTGGATCGCCCACGCTCTGTCTGACGATCGACACGTTCGACGACGACACGATCCGCACGGGGTCATGCAGCGGCCTGCTCTATGAGGACGGGACGACCGCGCAGTTCGCGCTCGCGAGTGAGGACGCTCGAAACCACGACTCGGAGACGCCGCGGGCGAGCTGTGGATGGAACTCGGCGTTCGGGACGTATGTGGAAGGAGGCCCGTCCAACCGGGACTTCGGACCGTGGCCGTCGAAGGCTGCAACGATGCTGGACTGTCGCTACTCGCTGACCTCCGGTCGGCCGAACGGACTCTATGGGCCGACGTGGGCGTACTTCCCGGCGTCGGTGTCCGTGCGGGACAATGGTTCGAGTTCGACCTACTCGGGCTACGCGGCGGCGGACGGAGCGTGGGCCTACGTCATCGGTGATCTCCGAGACGGCGGCGTCGAAGCGGATCTCGAGGCGGTCGAGCTGGCCGTCTACGGCGGCGCCGCGGAGTACCGGCTGGACGCGTCCGGCTCGACCGCGCCCACCAGTGACCCGATCGAGAGCTACGACTTCGAGCTCACGGATCCCGACGGCGGCACGGAGACCCGCTCGACGGGCTCGGATACTTGGGACGTGCAGCTGCTCCAGGACACCGAGGGGGAGGCCACCTACACCGCGTCGGTGACCGTCACGAGTGAGTCGGGAGCCACGGACACGGAGAGCGTCGAGATATCCCTCCCGGCCGGGATCAACATCGAGGACTTCGAGGCGGTCGTTCTGCCCGAGCCCGAGGGCGAGGATCCGGAGCCCGTGGTCTCCACCCAGGTCGACCTGAATCTCCTCGGCGTCGACCACGACATCTTTGCGGAGGAAGGCGACTACACGATCGAGCTCGAATGGCTCGAGCCGGCGCCGGGGGAGGGCCCCGGGATCTCGCTGGGTTCGCCGACGGAGTTCTTCCGCACCGCCGAGGGCCCGTACGGCGACGAGGATGTATTCGACGTCTTCTACATGTGGGAGCCGCCGAGTGACGCGGGCACCTACCGCGTGCGGGTGAACCTCGACCTGACCACAACCGACGGCACCCACGCGCAGGCGTCGCGCACGACGTCGCCGTTCGACGTCATCGGGGGCGAGGTGGACGCCACCCTTTCCGACGAAGTGACCGACAGTGACGATCCCGCGCTCGGGATCGTCGACCAGCTCTTCGAGTTCGACCTGACGCTCCAGAACATCGGTTGGGACGACGCCACCATCGTGGGAGTCGAGTTGACGCGCGAGGTGGAAGGCGTGGAGATCGATTTCGAGTCGCCGGACGACGAGACGCTCGTTCCGGAGGCGGAGACCGTCATGCCGGTCACGGTCTCGTCGTCGCAGCCGGGAGAGGCGGAGATCCCGTTCACCGTCACGTATCAGGACACGGCCGTCGGGGAGGACAGCGAACGGGAGATCGAGCTGTCCGCCCATCTCAACTTCCTGGGCGACTTCGAGTGGGAGGTGCCGGACCGTATCGTTCGTCCGAGCGGTGGTGGGTCGCCGGACATTCCCGACTCGGCCGGCGATGTCGACGACGTGCAGCACGACAGCTACCCCGTCGACATCACGATCGTCTCCGAGGAGTGCGACACCGACTACGACTGGACGGCGAACGGCGAGGAGGTCGACGACCCCGAGCCGACGCCGGACCGGGAGGACCCCTGTCAGTTCCGCTTCGAGTTCGAGGAGGAGGGCGAGTACGAGCTCATCGGATCCGATGGTGCGGCCGAGGTACTCAAGGGCACGGTGACGGTGGAGGACATCCTGTGGGTCGTCGTCGGTGATTCGGTCGCCTCGGGTGAGGGCAACCCGGATGGCGGCGGTTCATGGATGGACACTCCCTGCCATCGCTCGGCGAGCTCCGGCGCGGTGCAGGCGGCCTTCGACTACGAGGAGGAGTACGAGCTCTCGTCGGTCACGCTGGTTCACGTCGCGTGCTCGGGGGCGACCACCTTCCAGGGGGTGATCGGTCCTCAGCCGGGCAACCCGTACACCGGGCGGCCCGCGTCCCCGCACCAGTTGGCCCTCGTGCAGACGCTCGTGGGCGAGCGCGAGATCGACGCGCTGATCATGCAGGTCGGCGGCAACGACATGCTCTTCGGCCCGGCGGCGATGTTCTGTTTCGCCAACGGTTCTCCGGGTGAGCCCTGCGACAAGATCGGATTCGCCCCGGAGTGGAACTACCAGTCGGGCAATGTCACGCAGGTGCGCGGCATCCCCGTACCCGAGGTGCTCGATCCGTTCGTCGGGTCGGTCTGTCGCGATGTGTCCGCCGGAGAGCGTGAGATCAACGCTGCCGGCGATGGCGACATCGAGGCATCCACCGCTTCGCAGTGGCACATCGTGATCAACGACGAGGATGTGGACTGGAC
>BQJV01000410.1 GCA_021604885.1 Acidimicrobiales bacterium | reverse complement strand
TCTCGTTGCCGCCGGAACTCGAAGAGCTGCGGAGCCGGGTCCGCGCCGTCGCGCTCGAGGGCGTCGCGCAGTACGGGTGCTTCACCGACTCGTGGATCAACGGCTACTCCGCCGAGTTCTCGAAGGTGCTCGCGGCGCACGGCTGGATCGGCATGACATGGCCGACGGAGGTGGGCGGCGGCGGCCGGCCGAACATCGAGCGCATCATCATGGGTGAGGAGATGATCAAGGTCGGCGCCCCGATCGCGGCCAGCTGGTTCGCGGACCGCCAGATGGGTCCCGGTCTGATCGCCTACGGCACCGACGACCAGCGGGCCGAGTTCCTCCCCGGGATGCTCAGCGGGGAGACCACCTGGTGCATCGGGATGAGCGAGCCCGACTCGGGCAGCGATCTTGCGAGCCTCAAGACCTCCGTCGTGCGTGACGGCAACGAGTGGGTGATCAACGGCCAGAAGATCTGGACCTCGTTCGCGACCGTCGCCGACTACTGCTACCTCATCGGCCGTACCTCCACCGAGGGGCCTCCGCATCGCGGCGTGAGCGAGATCATCGTCCCGATGGACCTGCCCGGGATCGAGGTGCGGCCCATCACCGACATGACCACCAACGCCCACTTCTGCGAGGTGTACTTCGATGATGTGAGAGTGCCGGTCGAGAACCTCGTCGGCGTCGAAGGCGACGCCTTCAAGCAGACGATGGCGCAGCTCGAGCACGAACGCGGCGGCATCGATCGCCTCGTGAGCAACCGCCCGTTGTTCGACCTCGCCGTCGAGGTCGCCAACACGGACGACCCGATCGTGCGCCAGGAGATCGCCCAGCTCGAGATCGGCTACCGACTCGGACGGATCCTCGTCTACCGCGAGGCGTTGAAGCAGGCCCCCGCGGGATTCAGCGCCGCGACGAAGTGCTTCTGCACCGAACACGAGCAGCGGGTCGCGGACTTCGCGGCGCGCCAACTCGGTATGCGCGCGACGGCGGACGCCGAGCTCGCCAAGGCGATCAACTACGCGCCGGCGTACACGATCATGGGCGGCACCTCGAACGTCATGCGCAACATCCTGGGCGAGCGTCTGCTCGGCCTGCCGCGCGAGCCCCGGCCGTAGCGAGCCACGTTGGTCTGGGCCCTCGGGATCTACTTCTCGATCGCGATCGGGGTCGGTGACTTCTTCGGCGCGTTCCTCGCCCGCCGCTCCCACTCGTACTCGACCGTCCTGACGTACCTTCTGATCGGCGGCACGAGCGCCGTGCCGCTCCTCTTCCTCATCGACAGCGAGTTCATCGGTCGCGACGTCGGCTTCGGCATGGCGGGCGGCCTCACGGTCGGATTCGCACTCACGCTGCTCTACCACGGCATGACCGTCTCGTCCGCTGCCGTCGTCTCACCGGTGACCGCGGTCGTGACGGCGTTGATCCCGGTCGCGTGGGACGTGCTGACCGGCGCCGACCTCGCCGGCCTCGTGATCGTCGGCATCGTCGTGTCGCTCGCCGGCCTGGGCGTGACGACGTTCTCCCCCGAGCTCGGCGAGCGGGCGCGGCAGGGAGTCGCCTGGGGGCTCGCGTCGGGGACGTGTTTCGGCGTGTCACTGACCTTCATCGGCCAGGCCTCGATCGAGAGCGGCATGTGGGCGACGGTGTTCCAGCGCTACACCGCCTTCGTCGTGCTGGCGATTCTCGCGACCGCCCAGGGGATCCCGCGGTTCGTGCCGCGTGGTCTGCTGCCGCAGGCGCTCATCGGCGGAGTGCTCACCGGAACGGGCGTCGGGGCGTTCGTGGCGGGCGCGCAGCGGGGCTCGCTCAGCGAGATCACGGTGACGGCTTCGATGTTCCCGGCGGTCACCGTCGTGCTCGCCTCGGTCTTCGAGAAGCACCCGCTGCGCTGGTGGCAGGGCATCGGTCTCGTCACGGTGGTCACCGGTGTGGTGCTGATCGGCGTGGGCTGATGGCGGTCTTCTGGGGGTCTCTCGCGGCCGTGCTCATCGGTGTCTCGGATCTCGTGCTGATCCGGTCCAGCGACAAGGCCCACATCGTCACGATCATGGTGCTCGTGTCGGCCGGGGGTGTGCTCACCGGCTTCGCCGCCCTGCTGGTGGTGGACAGCACGATCCGCCTCGGGGACATGGCGCTCGGTGCGCTCGCCGGCATGTCGATGGGTGCCGCGCTGGCGCTCTACGTCGTGTCGATGCGGGCGACGTCCGTCTCGGTCACCTCGCCGATCGTCGCCGTGCTCAACTCGCTGTGGCCCTTCGGCTACGGCGTCCTCATCAACGACGAGACGCCGGAGCGTCTTGCCATCGCCGGCGTCGCGCTCGGGTTGCTGTCGCTGGTCGTCACGACCTGGTCGCCGGAATCGACCGGCAACCTCGCCCGCGGCGTCGCCCTCGCCCTGCTGTCCGGCACGGCCTACGGACTCGGCAACATCCTGCTCGGCAACACGAGCGAGGCGTCCGGCATGTGGCCGGCGGTCACCCATCGCAGTGCCGGGGTCGTCATGTTCCTGGTCGTTGCCGCCGTGGTGGGTCTGCCGCGGCTTGCTCCGCCGAGTGTCCGGCTCTCACCCCTTGTCGCCGGCTTCCTCGGCACGGGTGCGCTCGTGGCGTTCCTCATCGGGGTGCAGGGCGGATCCCTCAGCATCGTCTCCGTGTCCATGGGCATGTTCCCGGCGGTCAGCGTCGGCCTGCTCCATCTCTTCGCCGGCCACCCCTTGCGGTGGTGGCAGGCGGTGGGCATCGGGGGCGCCATCACAGGCGTTGCGGTGATCGCCGTGGCCTGAGGCCGAGCCGCGTACGGTGAGCATCGTGACCGGGGAGATGGCTGCGTCCGAGGCGCCGGCGACGGTTGTCGCCATCCAGGAGGAGGCGCTCGACTATCTCGTCGCCAACCTGAAGACCGACCAGTTCTGGACCTGTGTGGCGTCGGCGGTGTTCTTGGTCGCCCCGTTCTTCGGCATCAACTCGTGGGGCTATGTGCTGGGTGCTTGCGGCTTCGGGCTCGTCCTGTTCCGGACACTCGCATTCCGTCACTACCGCCGTGGAGATGTCACGGGCGGACTGTTGATCGTCATCGCGGGCACCTGGGCGAGCACGATCTGGATCGTGTGGATCGTGCCGGAAGCACTCGGCATCACCATGGTTTCGATCCTCGGGCCGATCATGTTGTCGACGCTGTACCTCCCCGCGAGGCTGGTCAGTCGGGTCATCGGGGCGGGCGTGCTGGTCGCCTTCGTGAACGCCGCGCTCGCCTTCGGTCAGGACGGCGCCCGCTTCCAGGACGACGTCGCGTCGTGGGCCTTCAACACGACGCTCGTCATCTATCTTGCCGCCCACGTGCTCCTGTGGACGATCGATGCCCGGGAGTCGAACCGGATCCGTCAGGCCACGGTCGAGCGCCTCGTCGCTGCCAACGTCGACCTGCGGCAGGCGGACACCCTGTTGCGCGAGTCCCGCCGCCGACTGGTGGTCGCCGGTGACCAGGAACGGGTGCGGATCGAGCGAAATCTGCACGACGGGGCCCAACAGCGGCTGGTCGCGCTGGCCATGCAGCTGAACCTCTCGCGACAGATGGCCGAGAAGGGCACGGCTCCGACCGCCGAGTCACTGGGTGACTTCCACGCGGCGGCCCTCGATGCGGTCGAGGAGCTGCGTGAGCTCGCCCAGGGCGTGTACCCGGCGGTGCTCGCCGAACGCGGCCTGACCGACGCGCTGCGG
>BQJV01000409.1 GCA_021604885.1 Acidimicrobiales bacterium | reverse complement strand
CCGAGGCGGCCCGCAACGTCCTGCGCGACGCCGGTGACGTGGCGATCGAGTCGCTCTGGTTCGCCACGTCCACTCCCGCGTACCTCGAGAAGACGAACGCCGCCGCGATCCATGCCGCGCTGCGCCTGGACCCGTCCGTCGGGGCGCTCGACCTCGGTGGCGCGCTCCGCTCGGGCATCGGCACTCTGCGCACAGCCCTGCAGGGAGGCGGCACGACGCTCGTCGTCGCGGCCGATGTGCGCGACGGCATGGCCACGTCGGCCGATGAAGCCAACGGCGGCGACGGCGCAGCCGCGCTGCTGATCGGCGACGAGACCGCCGGCCCCGTGATCGCCGAATACGTCGGCGCCGGCATCGCCACCGATGAGTTCCTCGAACGCTGGCGGGTGCCCGGCGCGGCACGCAGCCGGGTCTGGGAGGAGCGATTCGGCGAAGTGACCTACGCGCCGCTGATGAAGGCCGCGTTCGACGCGGCACTCGCCGACGCCGGACTCGACGCGTCGCAGATCGATCATCTCGCCGTCGCCGGGCTCCACACCCGTGCGATCAAGCGGGGCGGCAAGGCCTTCGGCGCGGCCGCGGAGCGTCTCGTCGACGACCTCTCCGCCACGGTGGGCAACACGGGCACGGCACACCCGGCGCTCCTCCTCACGGCCACGCTCGAGCAAGCCGAGCCGGGTCAGACGATCGCGGTCGTGATGCTCGCCGACGGCGTGGAGGTCGTGATCCTGCGGACCACCGACGCCATCGCCGACTACTCGCCGTCCGCGTCGGTCGCCGCGCAGGCGGCCGCCGGGGCGCCCGTCGACTACGGGAAGTTCCTCTCCTGGCGCGGCATGGTGGCCGTCGAGCCGCCGAACCGGCCGCCGCCGCAGCGGACGTCCGCCAGCGCGGCCCACCGGCGCAACGACTGGAAGTTCGGCTTCGTCGGCACCCGCGATCGGAGCAGTGGCATGCTCCACATGCCGCCGGCCCGCGTCTCGCAGAAGGGTGGCGCGGTGGACGACATGGAAGCCGTGCCCATGGCCGACACGGTCGGCACGATCGCCAGCTTCACCATCGACAAGCTCGTCTATTCGCCCAGTCCGCCGGTCGTCTTCGCGGTCGTCGACTTCGACGGGGGTGGGCGCGCCCCGCTCGAACTCACCGACGTCGATCCCGACGAGGTCGAGATCGGCGGCCGGGTCGAGCCGACGTTCCGCCGACTCTCGACGAGCGACGAGATCCACAACTACTTCTGGAAAGTCCGTCCCGTACGGGGGGAGAGCTGACATGGGTTCCCACGGCATCAAGGACCAGGTCGCCATCATCGGCATGGGCTGCACGCCCTTCCTCGAACACTGGGACAAGTCGCTCGACGACCTGATCATCGACGCGGCGCAGTCCACCTACGCGTCCGCCGGTATCGCCCAGGAGGACGTCGACGCCTTCTGGTTCGGCACGTCGCAGTCGGCGGCGTCGGGCCTCGCCATGGGCGGGCCGCTCAAGATCCAGGGCAAGCCCGTGACGCGCGTCGAGAACTATTGCGCCACCGGCTCCGAGGCGATGCGCAACGCGGCCTACGCCGTGGCATCAGGCGCCTACGACGTAGTCATGGCGCTCGGCGCCGAGAAGGTGAAGGACGGCGGGTACCAGGGGCTCAACGCGTTCCCGATCCCGACGGACGGCACCCAGCGCACGCTCACCGCTGCCGCGATGTTCAGCCTGATCCTCCCGTCCTACTCCCAGAAGTACGGCGTCGACCGCGAGCGGCTGCGCTACACGGTGGCCAAGATCGCAGAGAAGAACCACTACAACGGTGCCCGCAATCCGCTCGCCCAGTTCCGCCGAGAGACGAGCGCCGAACAGATCTGTCAGATGGCCGCCGTGGCCGGCGAGCTGTCGGTCTTCGACTGCGCCGGCGTCGCCGACGGCGCGGCGGCCGTGATCATGTGCCGCGCCGAGGACGCCCACAAGTACTGCCCGAACCCGCTCTACATCAAGGCGCTCGCGTTCGTTGCCGGCACCGGCGCCGGTTCACTCGATCCGGACTACGACTACACCTCGCTCCTCGAGTCCAAGTGGGCCGCCGAAGACGCCTACGCACAGGCCGGCGTGACCGATCCGAAGTCCGAGATCGCGATGGCCGAAGTGCACGACTGCTTCACGCCGACGGAGCTCGTCCTCATGGAAGACCTCGGCTTTTCGGACCCCGGCGCAGCCTGGCAGGACGTGCTCGACGGCGCGTTCGCGCTCGACGGCCGGCTCCCGGTTAACACCGACGGCGGCCTCAAGTCGTTCGGCCATCCGGTCGGCGCCTCCGGACTGCGGATGCTCTACGAGGTCTGGCTCCAGCTGCGGGGCGAAGCGCCGGAGGACCGGCGCATTCCCGAGACCGATCGCAACCTCGGGCTGACCCACAACCTCGGCGGCTACCCCGGCGAGATGGTCAGCTTCGTCGGCATCTACGGCCCCGCCCTCGGCTAGGTGAAGCGGGGTCAGACCCCCGCAACATCTGGTGTCTGACACCTGCAACACGCAGAGCAAGATGTAGCGGGTGTCAGACACCAGATGTTGCGCTAGTCGCCGTAGGAGCCGTCGATCGATTCGCGGAGGAAATCCGCGTGGCCGAGGTGGCGGGCGTACTCCTCGATCATGTGGAGATACAACCAGCGCACGGATCGGGTCTTGCCGTCCCAGTTCTCCTCGGTAGTCACGTCGTCCAGGTCGCACTCGGCCAGCGCCTCGCGGCTGCGCTCGATGGCCGCGACGTACACCGCGCGGAGCTCCTCCGGCGACGCAGTCGCGGCGTAGATCTCGTCGGCTGACGGACCACCCTCGACCAGCTCGGCCTCGAGCGACAGCCAGGGCTCGGGCATCGGTCGACCGTGCAGCGTTTCCTGCATCCAGTCGTCCTCGACCAGAGCGAGATGAGCGAGGAGCAGCCCGATGCTCAAGGCGGACGGATGGATCGTCATCGCAAGCTGGGCAGCATCGAGACCGTGCGCCTTTCGCAGCATGACGTTGCGCTGGTAGTCGAGGAACTGCTCCAGACCGTGCCGTTCGTCGGGATGCAGGTCGGTGAACCAGAACTCGGGCATCGGATCGTCGGCCATCACCCGCAGCATAGGTGCGACGGACGACTCGGGATTACGGTCGGCTCATGGACGCTGAGGATCTCGCTTTCGCGGGAATCGCCGAGCAGGCTCGGCTGCTGCGGTCGAGGGCGGTCAGTTCCCGCGAGCTCGTCGACGTGTATCTCGACCGGATCGACCGCCTCGATGAACGGGCCACCGGACTCAACTCGTTCCGCGAGGTGTTCGTCGTCGACGCCCGAGCTGCCGCGGCGAGAGCGGATGAGCGGCTGGCCGCGGGGGAGTCCGGCCCGCTCCTTGGCGTGCCAGTGGCGTTCAAGGACGAACTCGACATCGCCGGTCGTGTCGCCCAGCACGGCACGAGTGCGTACGACGCGCCGGCGACGACCACCGCGGTGCATGTTCAGCGCCTGCTCGATGCCGGCGCGATCAACATCGGCATGACGAACCTTCCCGAGCTGGCGATCTGCGGGTTCACCGAGTCACCGGTGACGGGCGAGACGCGCAACCCGTGGAACCTTCGGCGCACGCCGGGCGGGTCGAGCGGTGGCTCCGGCGCCGCGGTCGCCGCGGGCCTGGTCGGCGCGGCATCGGCGAGCGACGGGGCTGGATCGATTCGCATCCCGGCCGCGCTCAACGGCCT
>BQJV01000408.1 GCA_021604885.1 Acidimicrobiales bacterium | reverse complement strand
ACTCGCGTGCCTTCTTCAGCTTCTCGGGGTCGGTCCACGACGGCGGCTCGGGCGCTCGGCCGAGGTACTCGCGTAGGGAGTCATACTCATCGGCCTTCGGGAGCGCCTTCATCACATGGGTGAAGTGCCGGTCCTCCCGGGGCGTTCCCTCCTCGAGGAAGAACCGGTAGACGACCTCGTCGACCGCGGGGTCACACTCCTGGCGCATCCCCGTGAGCGAGCGCTCGAGGTCGCGGACCTGTTCCTCGGTCCAGGGCGCGCCGTCGTCCACCGGGAAGTACTCGTTCGCCTCGTAGCCACCGTCCCCGTCGCGCAACGCGTTGGCCGCGTCGATCTCGGCGGCCTCGGCCATGATCGTCTCGTACTGGCCATCGGTGTACGGCATGATCCCGACCAGCCCCTGCCGTTGGCGCGACCGGAACAGTGACGAGATGAACCGCATCCGGTCGTTGAAGTCATTCCACCGGCGGGCACCCTCGGCGTCGTCGTCGCGATCCGCGTCGTCGAGCTGCTCCACGAGGGCGACGAGCGCCGGATCCTCGAGGTCGGCGAGCGGCCCTTCGTAGAGCGCGCTCATGCCCTTCTTCGGCGGGAGGTCGCGACCGACGCGCACGACCTCGTCATCCATGTGCACGACGAACACGTACTCCGTGATCATCCGGATCATGCCGCGCTCCATGGGCCCGCGGACGAACGGGATGAACCGCAGCGGGGACCAGGAGATGAAGCGGCGCGGATTGTCACCGAGCGAGAGGTCGAGCCAGCCCTGGAGTTGGCTCTGCTCGTGGTAACCCATCAGCAGATTGCCGTGCAGGATCAACTCGGCCTTGCGCTTGTCGTCGTCGGTGTGCATCGCGTCGAGGTACTTCTCGCACCCCTCGATGAGCCCCTCGCGGTGCTCCATCGGCCACAACTTGCCCGGCGGCCTGGGCAGATCCCGGACGCGCTGCGTGAAACCGGCCCACGCCTCTTTCTCCTGCTCGGAGGTCATCGCGGCGAGGTCGGCGAAGGTGTCCATGAAGTCGGCCCACACCATCGCGATCTCGAAGAACACTCCGCGGTTGCCGGCGGCGATGCTGCGATGCACGACGCGCTGCTTGCCGTAGGAGCCACCGAGGATCTTCGCCGTGGTCTTCTGGCGATAGTTGCGGAACGGGATCTTGGCCGTCAGCTTCGTCAGCCCGAGGCTGTCGTTCGTATCGCGGATCGTCTCGCCCACGGTGAACGACGGCCAGACGGCGAGGCAGCACCAGTTGGCGTCCTCGTCGCCGAGCAGCTCGGCCATCCGGTTGGAGAGGTCGACGTAGCAGACCGTCACCAGATAGTTCCGCAGCGCGTCCGACATCGGTTCCCACACGATGTTGTTGATCCGCTCGGTTGTGATCGCACGACTGCTGAGTTGCGTCATGGGTGTCTCCCTCTCATCGGGATCGTCACGAGCCCGCCCGCTCGATGTCCTCGGTCAGCTGGTGCCACGAGCGGTGCTCGCGCATCAGGCACTGTTCGACGGCCTCGACGAGTCCGTCCGTCGTGGTGCCCGATGCCCACACGCGGCGGTAGCGCTCGAGATCGGCGACGGTGCGTTCGTAGTGGGCGGCGAGTCGTTCGTGGCCGAGCGACGCGCTCGCGGCGCCGATCGCGGTTGCCGCGCCGGCGACGATTGCGCTTGCGATCGCGGCCTGGGGCACGTCCACCGCAGCGCCTTCGTTGAACTCCGCCAGGAGGCCGATTCCACCGAGCAACGGGATCGCCACCGTGAGACCGGTCTGCACACCGTCGAGGCGATCGGCCCACGTCCGCAACCCCTCGGCCTTGTCGCGCATCCAGTTGATCTGGCCGCTGAGCCGGAGGCGGCCATAGAGCGCCGCCCGGTCCTCGCCGAGTGCGTCACCCGGGGCGACGGCCGCGGGGCGGGCGACATCGGTCGTGCCGCCGTCCGAGACGACGTCGATGCGGGCGGTCAGCGAGAGCCGGCGTTCACCCGACGAGGCCTCGACATCCGCAGCTGCGAGCTCGCGGAAGTAGAGCGATCGCAGCTCCTCAGCGATGCGGCGCTGCTCCGTCCAACGTCGGAACACGCGTTCACGGCGGGCGTTGATCGCTGCCGCGGACACGGCACCGGCGAGGATCACCGCGATCTGCGCGCCGATCCGGAAGTCGTGATTGGGCACGACCTGCAGCACCGACGCCAACGCGGCGACGGCGGCCCCGATCAGCGCGAGTCGCCGGCTGCGGTCGAGCTTCGACTGGGCGGCGATCGCCTTGGCGTCCGCCTCCTCGTAGGCCGGCGCGACGACCGCCTCGAGATCGTCGATCAGCGCGGCGAGATCCGGATGATCGGTGCGAATCGCCGCCACCTGGTCCGCCGGGCCGAGCGGTGAGCTGCTCATCCGTCGATGCCGCTCGGTGTCGGCGGCTCCTCGGCCATGCGCTTGCGGATCGCCTCGATCGTCATTCCCTCGTTGGCCTCGTACGTACCGCTTCCGTCGATCTTCTGCATCTCCGACAGGCCTTTGTGGTGCACGCCCACGAGCTGCCACTCCAGATCGAAGACGGGGCTGCCGGAGCTGCCCTTCTCGGTCGGCGCCGTGTAGTGCAGCCGTACGAAGTCGGTGTCGACATAGTCGTTGCCGCGGATCGAGAACTTCAGCTCGGCCCCGCCGGGATGTCCGATCACGTAGACGTACGCACCGGGGAGGGCGAGCGGCACCCGCGGCGCGACAGCGAGCGGCTTCATGGTCGCCAGCGCCGGATCGTCGGAGAGCATCACACACACGTCGAGCTCCTCCTTCACGGAGAACCAGACCGCACGGAGACCGCCGACGGTGATCGGTTCACCGTCCGGACCGAGCTCGAACTCCAGGGCGACCTGCGAGACGTGCTTTCCCGGCCCGTCGACCCCCGGCTTCGCGACGACGTGCTCGTTGGTGACGAGCGCCAGCTGGCCCGCGAGATCCGGGTGGAGTTCGGCGCCGTCGATCACGAACGCCGTGCCGATACCGCCGCCGCCGTAGCTGACCTTCGCGACGGAGCGGGCTCGCTCGGCACCGGCTGCGTAGATCTTCAGGGGCACGGGGTGTTCGTCGCCGAAGATCTTCTCGTACTCGCCGGTCGATGCCGGGAGCATGATGGACACGCCCTCGCTCGCATCGATCCGGCCCGAACCGAGCATCGCCAGGGTGCCCTCGCTCATGCGCAACATCGCGGGCGCGTCGGCAGCGAGTCCGTAGAGGTCGCGGAGCTGACGCTGGAGGCTGCTCGACACCTGGGGCGAGAAGCCGTCGTGTGCCATGAGTGCCTCGATCGCCGTGGTCGCGTCGCCGTCGGCCGCTCCGGCGCCCGCGATCAACTCGACCTCGGTGGCCCAGCTCCAGACGTCGCGATCCTCCTGGCTGCGGGCGAGCGCCAGCAGTTCGTCGGCGGTGGGCGGGGCGTCGGCCGGGCGCTCGGAATGCCGGCGGAGGGCCACGATGTTCACGCCGTGCCACAACGGATCGAAGCCGAGGTCGTAGCCACTCTGATAGGCGTCGAAGGAGGCGTCGAGCGCCTCGACACTGCCCGTCTCCAGGTAGGCGTCCTTCTTCACGCGCCCGATGAGCCCGAGGAGTTCGCTGCGTTCCTTCAGCTCGATCGCGTCGTCGAGCACCAGGTCGGCGGCGACCCGCGCGGCGGCATGCTTGGCCCCGCTCTCCATGAGGCCCCGGAGGAGCAGGCGCTGG
>BQJV01000407.1 GCA_021604885.1 Acidimicrobiales bacterium | reverse complement strand
GTTCTCGCGCTCGCAACACCGCTCGCGCAACGGTTCGCCGCGGAGGGTCATCAGCTCTATCTGGTCGGGGGGATCGTTCGCGATCGTCTGCTCGGGCGGAGCCGAGACGAGTCGGATCTCGATGCGACCACGGCCGCACGTCCGCCGGAGATCAAGCGCATCGTGGCGGATCTCGCCGACGCCGTGTGGACGCAGGGGGAGCGCTTCGGCACGATCGGCTGCACCATCGACGGCCAGGCGTTCGAGATCACCACGCATCGGGCGGAGTCCTACGACGAGGCGTCCCGCAAGCCGACCGTGTCCTTCGGCGACGACATCACCGAGGACCTCGCCCGGCGGGACTTCACGGTCAACGCCATGGCGCTGGATGCGCTCACCGGCGAACTCATCGATCCCCACGGTGGGCGGCTCGATCTCGATGGTCGGGTGTTGCGCACACCGCTCGATCCGGCGATCTCCTTCTCCGAGGATCCCCTCCGCATGCTGCGGGCGGCCCGGTTCCACGCGGGGTACGGTCTCGTGCCCACCGCCGAACTGGAGTCGGCGATCGCCGAGCTCGTCGAGCGGATGGCGATCGTCTCGGTCGAACGGATCCGTGACGAGATGGAGAAGCTGCTGCTGCTCGACGATCCGGGCCCCGGGCTCGCGATGCTGGTGCGCACCGGGCTGATGCCGCGCATCATCGAGGAGGGTGAGCCCTTGACCGAGGCCGCGGCCGTGCGGGTCGGCGCCCGGGTGGCGGCCGTCGCTCCCATCCCCGCAGTGCGTTGGGCGGTCTTCTTCGACGGCTTCGGCCAGGATCCATTCGTGGCGCCCCACGCCTGGAGACGCCTGAAGTTCTCCGGCAACCTCGCCGGGTCGGTCCAAGCGTTGATGCATCGGATCACGATCGCCGACGAGGGAGCCAGGATCCATCCGTCACCGGCCAGCGCTCGCAACGAAGTACGCAACGTGGCGCGCGCCGAGCTCGATCTTCATGACGTACTCGACGCGATCGTGGCCCTGCGTGGGCTTGATGGCCTCCCGACCGACGATCTCGACGAACTCCGAGCCAACTACGTCGAGCTACGGGCGACCGAACCCGATCTCGATGACCCTCAGCCCGCGCTGGACGGACGAGAGGTCGCTGAGCTCCTCGGCTTGGACGAGGGACCGGACATCGGGCAGGCCCTGTACTTCCTGCGCGACATCCGGTGGCGCGAGGGGATCATCCCCAAGTCCGATGCGTCGGCCCGGCTCGTCGCCTGGTGGCCGACCCGCGACGACGAGGTCTAGACGCCGAGCTTGCGGGCCCGGATGACGAGCGTGGCCGGCAGCAGTGCGCCGTCGTGGCGCTCGAGGACGGTGTCCACCGCGAAGTTCGCGCGGCCGAGTGCGGTCGCGAGGTCTTCAACCGTGTGGGTCCAGCGGTCACCGATCGGATCGGTGGCGTCCCATCGGGCGACGGTGCGGGCCGGGTCTTCCGGATCGGCGCAGAGTGACGCTGCGTGCGGGACCGAGAGGACGAAGTGGCCGTTCGGGCCGATGACGCGATGGACCTGGCGGAACACACGGTTGAGATCCTGCACCCACGACAGCGTGGTGATGGCGAGCGCGAGATCCACATGGTCGCCGGGGAGGAAGGCGAGCTCGGCCGGCTTCGCCTGGTGGCATTCGACCACGACCTCCTCGAGTGCCGCGAGCGCCCGGGTCGCGCCCAGCTGGGTGACGTCCTCGTCGACCGCGATCACGCGGGCACCTCGTCGTGCCAGACCCACCGCCGTGTGACCCTGGCCGCAGCCGAGATCGAGCACGCGGCGTCCGGTCACGTCACCGATCAGCCGCCGGTCGACGTCGGCATCGACGCCGGGGCCGAGGTCGACCGTGTCGAGGGGCCGGTCGTCGTCGGGGGTCCGCGGATCGTGCAGTGTCATGGTGACGAGTCTGGCCGCCCGGCTTCAGGTCCGTGCGGAGGGGTACCCTCTGGCTCGATGAAGATGGGACTCGCCGAGGCGATCGGCTCCACCAGCGCCGGGATCGATTACCGCCTCGCGCGTGAGGCGACGCTTCAGGCGTGGCGCGACGGCGACCTGCCGACCGAACAGGTCTGCGACGCCCAGCGGGAGTTGCGCCGCAACGCGGAGTTCTGCGGCGTGGATCTCGGCTCGCCGTGCCCCGTCTGCGAGAAGGAAGCGCTCGTCGAGGTCACCTATGTGTTCGGTCCGCGGCTGCCCAAGCACGGCCGCTGCGTCACCAGCGACAAGGAGATGGCCCGCCTCGACGCCCGCAAGTCCGTCAGTCAGGGCTATGTCGTCGAGGTGTGCACCGACTGCGGCTGGAACCATCTCGCCCGCAGCCGCGCCCTCGGCGGCGCCACCTGAGCCACGCCCGCTCTGCCGCCCTCCCTCCCGCCCGTGGAAT
Organism: Acidimicrobiales bacterium; assembly: GCA_021604885.1. Classification (GTDB taxonomy): domain Bacteria; phylum Actinomycetota; class Acidimicrobiia; order Acidimicrobiales; family Aldehydirespiratoraceae; genus JAJRXC01. The sequence continues at coordinate 1,331 of BQJV01000407.1, read as the reverse complement.
CTCTGGCCCGCCCGTGGAATCTCTGGCCCGCCCATGGAATCTCTGGTCACCAAAGGGTTGTCGGAAACGCCGAATCCCGCATGCTTTCGACCCTTTGGTGACCAGAGATTCCTTCTGGGAGCGGGCTACTCGATGCCCTTTTCGAGGGCGTAGCGGATCAGTTCCTGCTTGCGGTTGAGGTGGAGCTTCTTGAGGATGTTGCGGACGTGGTTCTCGACCGTCTTCTGGGAGATGAAGAGTTCCTCGCCGATTGCCTTGTAGGTGTGCCCCCGGGCGACGTGCTGGAGGACCTCGCGCTCGCGCGGTGACAGGCCTTCGTCCGGCGAGTCGATCTTCATGCGCCGGAACTCGGTCAGCACGAGCGCGGCGAGGGACGGGGAGAACACCGGCTCACCCTGTGCGGCCTTCCAGAGCGCGTTGCGGAGGTCGTCGGGTTCCGTGGACTTGAGGAGGTAGCCCTGCGCACCGGCCGCGACGGCATCGAGCAGGTCCCGTTCCGCTTCGGACACGGTGAGGATGACGATGATCGTCTCCTCGCCGCGCTCGCGCGCGACCCGGAGACCGCCTCCGTCGGGCATGTGGAGATCGCACAGCACGAGATCCGGCTGGTGTCGATCGATCTCGGCGATCGCCTCGCCGGCGTCGGCGGCCTCGCCGACCACCGTGAAGTTCTCCCCGAGGTCGGCGCGCACGCCGCTGCGCCAGATCGTGTGGTCGTCGGCGATGACCACCCGCACGGGTCCGAGGTCAGCCATCGGCACGCTCCTTGTCCGTGTGTCCGCCCACCCAGAATTGCACTTCCGTGCCGTCGCCCGGTGCGGAGGTGATCGTCACGCGACCGCCGACCTCCGTGATGCGCTCGCGGATCGACCGGCGGATGCCGTCGCCGGCGGACGCGGCGTGATCGAAACCCCGGCCGTTGTCGTTCACCGAGATGTAGACGAGGTGGCCGTCGGGGTCGTCGTCGAGCGGCTCGCCGAACACGGTGATGCGCGCCGACCCAGCGTGTTTCGCCGCGTTCGTGATCGCCTCGCCGACCGCGCCGGCGAGGGCGTGACCGATGGAGTCGGGGAGCGGGGGAAGATCGTCGGGGACGAGGAGGCTGACCGCGACGCCGTAGCCGTCACGGGCCCGCCGAGCCGCGGTCGCGACAGTGTCGCCGAGCTCGCCGGGAATGTCGGTTCCCCAGAGATAGCCGCGCAGGTCCGCATCTTGGCGCCGGGCGAGCTCGACCAACTCGGTGTCGTCGGATCGCCGTTGGACGACGGCGAGCGTCTGGAGCACGCCGTCGTGCAGGGTGCGGGCCATCTCCTCGCGGGCCCGGGCGGCCG
>BQJV01000406.1 GCA_021604885.1 Acidimicrobiales bacterium | reverse complement strand
CTCGGGCTGTACGACCTGGGCGTCGGCCGCGCGGACATCCGGCCTGACGCCGCCGCGGGCGCAAGCGCGGCGAGGAGCGCAGATGCCGATCCGGCAACGGGTGCGGTCGGCGCCGGCATGGGCGCGATGGTCGGGAAGTGGCGTGATCCTGCCGACGCTCGCCCTGGCGGGATCGGGATCGTGAGCGTGACCCGGGGGGAGCTCGCCGTGAGCGTGATCCTGGCGAACAACGCGGCCGGCGACGTCGACGACGGCCTGGTCAGTACCAGCGTCCGGGCCGGCACCTTCCCGGGATTCCCCGACCGCGAGGGGTATGCGAGCAACACGGTGATCGGGGTCGTCGCGACCAATGCCCGACTCGACAAGGTCGGTTGCCGCGTCGTCGCCGAGGGCGCCCACGACGGTCTGTCCCGCGCCATCACGCCGCCGCACATGCGTTCGGACGGAGATGCGTTCGTGGCCGCGGCCACGGGGCTCGTCGACGCTCGGTTGGACGAAGTCCGCCTGCTCGCGGTGGTCGCCGTGGAACAGGCCGTGCGGGAGTCGGTCGGTAGCATCGAGGGGTGAGTTCCGCCTCCGAGATCCGGCTTCGCACTGCCGCGCCGACCCAGACGCGTGCGCTTGCGGCCGCGCTTGTCGCCCTGGTCGACGATGGCGACCTGCTGATGCTCGTCGGTGACCTGGGGGCCGGGAAGACCGCGTTCACGCAGGGTCTCGCCGCGGCGCTCGGGGTGACGGAGCCGGTGACGAGCCCGACGTTCACACTGGCGAATCGCTACGAGGGTCGCCTCGTCGTCAACCATCTCGACGCGTACCGCATCGAGGCGATCGAGGAGGCGCAGGACCTCGCGCTCATCGAGCTGCTGGAGGACGGTGTGACCCTCATCGAGTGGGGCGATGTCATCCTCCCGGCGCTGCCCGAGGACCGCCTCGACGTCCGCATCACCTTCGGCACCGGCGACGACGACCGCGAGTTCGTGCTCGGAGCGGTCGGCCCGCGCTGGACCGCGCGAGTCGACGCACTCCGGGATGCGCTGGGGGAGTGGGCCGCATGAGTGCGCCGCTGATCCTCGCCATCGAGTCCGCGACGTCGTGTGTCGGGTGCGCACTCGGCACCGTCGACGGTGTTCTCGCGGCGACCCACACCGTGCAGGCGCGACGCCACGCCGAGTCGTTGGCGCCTCAGATCCAGTCGGTCCTCGCCGAGGCGGGGCGGAACGTTCGCGACATCGAGCTCGTGGCGGTGGACGTGGGCCCCGGTCTCTACACCGGACTCCGGGTCGGCATCACCACCGCTCGCGCCATGGCCCACACGCTCGGCGTGCCCATGGTCGCGGTCACCTCCCTCGAGGCGGTCGCGTGGCAGGCGGGCGCCGACGTCACGGTCGCCATCGACGCGCGGCGCGGCGAGGTGTTCCACGAGACCTTCACCGCCGGTGTCGGGAGTGGACCCGCCGTCGGCCCGCCCCTCGACGCCGTGGCCCCCGGGCGCACGGTCGTCGGCGACGGGGCCGAGGTGTACGAGTCGCAGATGCTCGAATCCGGTGCGATGGTCGACCACGCCGTCACCGGGTACCCCGTGCCGGAGTCGATCCTCGCGCTCGCCGCCGGACGCGCCCACGAGGCATGTGACCCCGTGGGGATCCAGCCGCTGTACCTCCGTGCGCCGGACGCGGTCGCGAAGTTCGGAACGGCATGACGAGTCTCCGCATCGAGTCCATGGCGCCCCGACACATCGACGCCGTCCGGGCGATCGACGAAGCCGTCTATCCGAATCCCTGGTCGGTCGAGACCTGGCGCAAGGAGCTGGGCGGCGCCGACCGACATCATCTCGTCGCGATCGACGACGACCGGCTCGTCGCCCACGCGGGCCTGCTGTTCGTCCTGGACGAAGCCCATGTGACGACGGTTGCCGTGCTCCCGCAACGTCAGGGCGAGGGAATCGCCACTGCGCTGTTGTTGGAGCTCCTGGCCGAGGCACGACGCCACGGAAGCGCCGCTGCGACCCTCGAGGTGCGGGCCGCGGACGAGCGACCGCAGCAGCTGTATGCACGCTTCGGCTTTCGACCCGTCGGGGCCCGAAAGGGCTATTACTCGGATCCGGACGATGACGGCATCGTCATGTGGTTGACCGAGTTGCAGTCCGACCAGACCGCATCGCGGCTCGCGGAGCTGACCGCCGCCCTCGCTTCGGCCCCGGAGGCCTGACATGCCCGCTGACGTCATCCTCGGAATCGAGACCAGCTGCGACGAAACCGCCGCTGCCGTGGTGGTCGGCGGTTCGGACGTGCGAGCGAACGTCGTGTCCTCCCAGATCGACATCCACGCCAAATACGGCGGCGTGGTGCCCGAAGTGGCGAGCCGCGCCCACGTCGACACGATCATGCCGGTCGTCGAGGAGGCGCTGGAGGTGTCGGGTCTCCGACCCGACGAGATCGACGCCGTCGCCGCCACGCACGGCCCAGGCCTCGTCGGGGCCCTGCTGGTCGGCGTGTCCGCGGCGAAGGCCATGGCGCTGGTCTGGGACGTGCCCTTCATCGGCGTCAACCATCTCGAAGCGCACCTCTACGCGTCGTTTCTCGAGGAGCCCGATCTCGAGATGCCGCTCGTGATCCTGCTCGTCTCCGGCGGCCACACGATGCTGATCCTCATGGAGGATCATCTGCGCTACCGGGTGCTCGGCGCGACGGTCGACGACGCGGCCGGCGAGGCCTTCGACAAGGTCGCACGCGTGTTGGATCTGGGCTATCCCGGCGGTCCGGCGATCGACCGGCTCAGCGGCGACGGCGACCCAGCGGCGATCGCCTTCCCGCGTGCGATGGCCAACGACGGGTGGAACTTCTCCTTCAGCGGCGTGAAGACCGCCGTGGTCAACCACGTCCGCAAGAACCCGGACACGCCGATCGCCGATGTCGCGGCCTCGTTCCAGGAGGCGGTGGCCGATGTGCTCGTCACCAAGGCCCGGAAGGCCGCGCGGGAGTACGGCGCAACCGGTCTCTGTCTCGCCGGCGGTGTCGCCGCGAACTCACGGTTGCGCGAACGCGTCTCCGAGGCCGCTGCGGCGGACGGCCTGCGAGCATTCCTCCCGAGTCGTGCGATGTGCACGGACAATGCCGCGATGGTGGCTGCGGCGGGCTGGTGGCGCCTGGCCGCCGATGGTCCCTCCGGCCTGGACCTCGGGGCAGATCCGTCGCTGCGCCTGCCGACCGACTGAGTCGAACGGCCCCTTCGGCCCTGACCATGGTCGGTCACGACTGAAGTGACACAAGACCCGGGACGATCGGAACTGTGTGAACCGATTCGCGCGCCGCTTCCTGCAACGTGAGTTGCCGCTCGATGCCCGCTTCCAGCGGGGCATCCGGGCCGGATTCGTCGTTGCCGCGGTGCTGGCGCTGGGGACCCTGGTCCTCACGGAGATCACGAGCACCTCGCTCGAGCGGGACGTGGCTGCGCTGCACGACCTTGCGGACCAGCGGGCCGAGGTCTCCCACATCGGAACCCTTCTGCCTCTACTCGCGGGGGCGGATGACCCGGCGGTCGCCGACGAGATGCGCATCGCGGTGGGCGGCGCGCTCGAATCAGTCATCGCTCGCCAGATCACCCTGCAGATCGACCACCCGGAGATGGTCGAGCGCTCAGTCGTCTTCGACGAGTCGTCCATGCGTTTCGATCGCGCATTCGAGCAGATGGTGGCGAAGGTCGAGCTCGCCGTGGAGCGGCTTGCGGATCCGCGCCTTC
>BQJV01000405.1 GCA_021604885.1 Acidimicrobiales bacterium | reverse complement strand
GGTTGCTGGTGGTGTCGGGCGCCACGTGGTCCTGATAGGTCCGGAAGTCGAGCGTCTGGTCCCGCTCGCCGAAGTACAGCGACAGCAGATCGCCATGGGCGCCACGGCCGACGAGACGGGTGTCGGCGCGGGTGCGGGCGTAGGCGCCGCCGAACGCCGCGGTTGCCGCGGTGAGGGTGGAATCACGCTCGGCTCGGGCCACCTGCGACCCGATCTGCCAGGTGGTGGCGCCGAGTTCCTGCACGTTCAGGTAGCCCAGGCGGCCCGCCGCATCGACGTCGAGCTCAACGACCGGACACACGAGGATCGCGCCCTCGTCGTCCGAGGTGTGATGGTCGAGCACCTCGACGGAGGCGTTCTCCCCCACGGACACGACCAGGCGGGGAAATGCCGCGGTGCCGTCGCCCGCGGCGTGATGGGTGACCACGATCGGCCGGTCCACCACCACGCCACGGGGGACGTCGACGAGGATCGGATCGCCCGCGAATGCGTCGTTGAGAAGGGTGAAGTGGTCCGGTGCGCCGGCCGTGATCGAACCGAGGCGCTCGGCGCCGCCGGCATGGTCGACGAGCGGACCGACATGCACGCCCGCCGCGACGAGCTCGTCATCGACGTCGATGGCGACCACCCGTCCGTTGACGGTGCGGACCAACGCCGCCGGCTCGATGTCGAGCCGGGGCATCGGCGCGTCGCCGATGCCGGCCCCGGGCTGGTAGCGAGCCAGGTCGAGGTCGCCGATCGGGCTGTAACGCCACTCCTCGGCAGCGGCATCGGGCATGGACGCGGACCCGAAGGCTTCGGCGGCCTCGGTTCGTCGATCGACGAGCCAGGAGGGGCCTGCCAGGGCGCGGGCGGAAGCGGGGGAAAAGTCGGTCACAGCGGCATTAATCCTACCGACGTAGGACTAATCGCCCACCGGCACAGACCCGGTCCGGGGGATGCCGTCGATCAGGCTCAGCGGCTCGATGATCAGCGAGCGGGTGTCAGGCGCACCGATCGCATCGATCCAGCCGTGATAGGCGCCGACGAGGTCACCGTCGATCTCCATGACCGAAAGAGCACCCGGGCCGGCGATACCCGGCGAGCTCACGATCCAGCCCCCGTCGGTGGACGTCCGCTCACAGGGTCCGGCGACGCTCTCGCAGACGGCGTGCCCCACCTGATAGTTCTCGGTGTTGTACCAGCCGGCCGCGTAGAAGAGATGCAACTCGCCGTCGCGGGCGACCATCTCGGGCTGCTCGATCAGCGGCCACTCCCAGCCGCCCTCGTAGCGCAGGAGGTCCGAAGGATCTCCCTCGAGCGTCAGACCATCGGCGGACAACGCCTGCGACCGCAACACGCTGGCCCGGCCGATGGCGTTGGCATCGACCTTCCAGAGCAGCCGCAGCTGACCGTTCCCCTCCTGAAACACCATCGGGTCGATGGCGCCGCCGTCGTCGATGGGGCACACGATCGGCTCGGGAAAGGCCGTGAAGGGACCGGCCGCATCGGCAGCGACTGCGTGGCCGATGCACTGCATGCCGCTGGCTTCGTGCCGAGCCGAGAAGAAGAGGACCCACTGGCCGTCGATCTCGGTGACATCCGGCGCCCAGGTCTTGCCCCACTTCACCCATGCGGGCAACGTGGGCAGCACGTCGCCGACACGGGTCCAGGTGACGAGATCGTCCGATTCCCACATCGGCACGTTCGTGTAGCGGAACTGGGTCGTGTACACCCGCCACACATCGCCGTCGCGAATCAACGCGGGGTCTGCGGCGGGGACCTTGGCCCCGGAGGTGTCGACGGCAAGCGTGCGAGCCTGCGGAAGCACCACCGGCGGCGGGGGTGCCGGGGGCGCCGGCAGGGTCACAGGCGGAACGGCGGTCGTCGCCGACCGAGCCGGCGGCTCGGGTGCTGTGGTGGACGGAAGAGGGTCAGCCAGGCGCGTGGGTCGAGCTTCCGAGTCGTCGACCTGTTCGACGGGGCCGGCCGCCGCCGGGGCCCGGGACAGCAGGACCGCGAAAGCGGCTCCGACGATGACGGTGAACGTGGCCATGATGAGTGCGAGACGGCGCATCGGCCCTCCTCGCTTTCCGACCGGAGGGGCGGATCCGGTCGCTGTCCGAAGTCCTCGATCGAGGGCTCGTCAGGACCGTGCGATCCGGCGCGTTCGGTCGAGCATCGGCTCACGTGCAACCGGCGGGCGCGTGGCATCTGCGTGGGTCGCACATGGTCCGCGTTTCACGGCGACTCCGCCGCGAACACCCTGGTCAGAGCGTTTTGCAAGCGACCTGCAAGCGGGCGTCGTACGGTCCGTCCTGTCGGCGCGACCGGGAGGTGCACGGCCATGACGAACCGAGTCGGCGTTCTCGGACCGGTGCAGATCACGATGGCCGACCGGAGCGCGGTCGACACCGGCGGAAAGCGTCAGCGACGCCTGCTCGCGGCGCTCGCCGTGAATGCCGGAGACGTCGTCAGCGTCGACACCCTCGTTGACATCGTTTTCGAAGGGAGCCCGTCCGACGCGGCCGAGAAGACACTCCAGTCCTACGTGAGTCGGCTCCGTCGCGCCCTCGACGGCGACACCCGCAGCGCGGGAACCGCGATCGAACGGGTCGAGCCCGGCTACGTGATGCGCCTCGGCGACTCGAGTCTGGATGCCGCAGAGTTCGTCGCCGGTGTGACGACGGCCCGCAACCTGGCCCGCGACGGGGACCACGCCGGCGCTGTCCGAGGGTTCGACCAGGCCCTGCGTCTGTGGCGCGGGACCCCCTATGCCGAGTTCGCCGACGAGCCGTGGGCCATGGCAGAGGCCCAGCGGTTGCTGGAGGTCCGTGCGGGGGCGATCGAGGACCGTGCCGACAGCCAGCTCGCCCTCGGTGGGCATGCCGATGTGGTGGCCGACCTGGAGCGCTTCACGCTCGAGGAGCCGACGCGCGAACGCCCTCGGGCACAGCTCATGCTCGCCCTGTATCGATCAGGCCGCCAGGCAGAGGCGCTTCGTTCGTACCACGACTACCACGAACTGCTCCGAGACGAGATGGGCCTGGACCCGTCTCCCGCGCTGCGGGAGCTGGAGGCCAGCGTGTTGGCCCGAGACCCGAGCCTGGAACTCGGCGCCGTCGGCGGCGAGACCCTTCGCGGGTACCGGCTGTTCGAGGAGATCGGCCGCGGTGCCTTCAGTGTCGTACGGCGGGGCACGCAGCCTGCCGTCGGCCGCGACGTCGCCGTCAAGGCGATCCGAGCCGAGTTGGCCAATGACCCGGACTTCGTACGCCGCTTCGAGACCGAAGCCCACATGGTGGCCAATCTCGAGCATCCGCACATCGTTCCGCTCTACGACTTCTGGCGAGAGCCCGACGGCGCGTATCTGGTCATGCGTTGGCTACGCGGCGGAACGCTGGAGGATCGTCTGGCCGACGGACCGTTGGATCTGGCGACCACGGCCACACTCGTCCGCCACATCGGCGAGGCACTCGAGGCGGCTCACCGCCAGGGAATCGTCCATCGCGACATCAAGCCCGCCAATGTTTTCTGCGACGACGACGGGAACTTCTTCCTCGGCGATTTCGGTATCGCGATCGGCGACGCCACCGCGCCGGATGCGATGATCCACGCCACCACGGCGCCCGCCTACGCCTCCCCTGAGCTGCTCGAGCGGCAACCGGTGGGCCCGGCCGCCGACATCTACAGCCTCGGCGTGACCGTGTTCGAGGCGTTGACCGGCGCACGACCATTCGCCGACGCGGCGAGCGACGTCGAGATCACCCACCGC
>BQJV01000404.1 GCA_021604885.1 Acidimicrobiales bacterium | reverse complement strand
GCCGTCCGCGCCATCGTCCCCGTCCGCGCCATCATCCCCGTCGGCGCCGTCCGCGCCATCGTCCCCGTCCGCGCCATCGTCCCCGACGGCGCCGTCCGCGCCATCATCCCCGTCCGCGCCATCGATCCCGTCGGCGCCGTCCGCGCCATCATCCCCGTCCGCGCCATCGATCCCGTCCGCGCCATCATCGCCATCGGCGCCATCATCCCCGTCGCCGTCGTCGCCATCATCGCCACCGCAGGACTCAGCCGGATCGATCTCGCACCGCGGTCGGCACTCCCCCGACGCGTCACGCAACTGATCGGCCCCACACACCGGCACACACGCCCCATCGACCCGCTCCTCAGCGGACGGACACGGACACCCCGGCCCCTCCGGGTCGGCCTGGCACGGATCCACCACCGGACATTCGCCGTCCGCGTCACGCACCTCGTCACTGTCGGGGCACGGACACCCCGGCCCCTCCGGATCCGCCTCACACGGATCCACCACGGGGCAGTCGGGCCCATCCGGGTCGACCTCACAACGCGGACCGCACGCCCCCACCGCGTCACGCAGCTCATCGTCCCCACACACCGGCACACAGGACTCGCCGACCCGCTCCTCACCCTCCGAACATGGACACCCCGGCCCGTCCGGATCGGCATCACAGTCGGTGACGCACGCCGTGCCGTCCCAGATCGCTCCGCCTCCGCAATCGGGCATCGGCGACACGACGATGTCGTCGAGCGAGCCCGAGCCGTCGAGATGGAAGCGGATCGTGGAGACGTCCAGCCAGGCGTCCGGGCTCGGCGCACCGAACGCGGTGGGCGTCGAGTGGTTGAAGATCGTCTGGGTGGCGACGACTACGCCGTCCGCGTCGAAGAGGGTCGCCACGGGATCGCCGTCCTCGAGCTCGTGGAGGGTGAAGGAGTGCACCTGCATCGGCTGGGCGAAGCCGACGGTGATCGTCGCGGCCGAATCTCCGGTGATGACCTGTCCCTGGCCGTGGCGCCACTTCGCCAGGATCAGCGACTTCCCGAGCGCCGGGGCGTAGAGGGGCGGACTCACTCCCTCGCAGGTGTCCGGGCTGCCGCCGCAGGTCGAATCGAAGATCATCGGGAAGCCGGCAACGCCGCCGATGCTCACGGAGCCGATCGCAGGGCCGTCGATGCCGGCACCGTCGGGAAGGCTGCCGACGATCATCTGGCCGGGAGCCAGGCCGGACTCGAAGTCGATCGTCGTCGTCTCGGGCGTTGCCACCTCGGCTGCCGGGACGAGCGCGGCGGGCGTGCCGACGGAACCGCCGAATGCCCCGGCATACGTGCTGAAGGAGCCACTGGCCGCGAGCGCCAGGGTCACACACGCGAGAAGGAGCCGGCGGTGCCGAAACCCTCGTCGTCCTACGCCCATCGCGAACCGCCCCCAACCTTCCCCGGGCGCGATTCTACGATCGAAACGGGCGCCGGAGCCAGAAAACGTGCGCTGACCGTGCGTTGGTCGCCGCGCTACGTGGTGTCTGTCACCTCGGCGATCAGCGCCCCGGCGGGCCGGACCGCTGCTCGTGTGACGCGCCGACGTGGGGCCCGATATCCCACCCGAGCGGGCCGAGATGCTCGGCCGCCCACTCCGTGGACTCGGTATCCGTGACGGTCCGCAGTGAGTCGTTGTACCGGTTCATGAATCCGGCGAGGGACACGACGCCGAGGATCGCCCGCGCCTCCTCGTCGCTGAAGTGGGCCCGCAGGTCGGCGTGGTGTTCGGGTGTGACGGCGTTGGGAGCCGACGACGCTGCGACCGCGAAGCGCAGAGCGGCCCGTTCACGGTCATCGAACGCATCGGACGACTCGAAGCTCCACAGCGCCTGGATCTTCTCGGTGGGCACCCCGAACGAGTGCAGGCCGTAGCCACCATGGGCCTGACAGTGCCGGCAGCCGGAGGTCAGGCTGGCCACCGTGAAGAGCATGAAGTTGAGCTCCGGCCCCGGCGGCGCGAGGAAGATCATGACCTGGAGTTCCTTCAGCTTCCCATACATCTCGGGCCAGGCGTCGAGGTCCCAGTTCTGCCGGTTCGCGTAGTCCGTCATGGAATCGAACCTATATCACTCGATATGAGTTGGAAAGGTTTGGGGCTCGACCATCTCCCAGACGAGTGACGACCAGCCGAAGTCGACCGCGCCCATGCCCTCCCCCGTGCGGGCGTCGTAGTACTCGCGCAGGCCCTCCCGGAGGACGACCGCGACGAGTCGGTCACGCAGGTCGGCGGCCTCGCGCTCGTAGCCGAGACGGCGCAGGCCCATCCACGCGAACCACGCCGCGTTCACCCAGCTCGGCCCGCGCCAGTAGCGACGGAGGCCCCAGTAGTAATCGCGGCTGGTGTGCGCAGGATCGTCGAGGGCGACCGATGCGAGGGGGACGCCGGGCCAGAACCGTTCGCTGAGCAGGACGTCGTTGACGAGACGATGGCCGATCTCGTCGGGGAGATCCGGGAGCGCGAGCGGCGCGAGGGTGTCCCAGGTGAACGGGACCTCGGCCTTGGTGACATGCCCACGGACGGGGTTGCGCACGTCGTCCATGAAGCGTCCGAGGTCGTCGTCCCACAGTCGGTCGACGAGGGCCGGAGTCGGCGACGGGTTGCCCATCGCCTGCTCGGCGAGCGACCAGAGCACGTTCGTGACCACCTCACAGACGACCGGTCGGCCGTCCGCCGCGATCCGGTGCGCGTCGAAGTTGCGCCGACGATTGCCGTGGATGAGGGTCGGGAAGAGTCGGCGTCCCTGGGCCCGCCACCCCCAGACGTGATCGAACTTGGGCGAGGCATCGAGCCCGGACTCGTCGGGTTGGATGAGCCAGAGGAGGTTGTCGCCCTCGAGGTCGCGGTTCGCTTTCATCCACTCATGGTGTTCGGCGATGCGCGGTTCCTCCCGCGGGTCGCCGACGGCGATCGACCAGGCCCACGCGAGCAACGGCGGCTGGATCGTGGAGGTGTTCGGGGCGTGACGGGTGGCGACGTTGTAGCGGATCGCCCGTTCGAGATTGAGCGGACGCCCGAGGAAGGTGATGTGGCCGATGAACCCGTCATGCGACGAGTCGAGCAGCGTCTCGAGCTCGAGTCGGGACCGCTCCGGTGCGAGGCGACGCCAGATGATCGCGTGGAAGCAGGAGTCCCAGTACCACTGCCAGTCGTAGCGACCCGGTGACGGCGAACTGAACCCGTAGGTGCGGCCGTCCTGCTCGCCTTCGCGCCAGTTCTGGTGCAGCACGCTCGTACACAGTTCGGCGATGCGCTCGGCGTCCGACGTCACGCCTGCGACGGTAGTGCTACACACGAGGCCGTGACCGACCAGATCCGTATCGAACGCGACGACGCCGTCGCCACCATCACGCTCGACCGGCCCGAGGCGCTCAACGCGATCACGCCGACGATGCTCGACGCGCTCGCGGACACGCTCGGCGACCTGGCCGACGACGACGAGGTGCGCGTCGTCGTGCTCACCGGTGAGGGGCGGGCGTTCAGTGCCGGCGTCGACCTGAAGGCGCTGGGCGAGGCCAAGCCGCAGGACGGCGAGGTGGGCGGCGGGCTCAACACCCCGGCGCGCCGCGTGACCGAGTTGCTGTCGACGATGCCGGCGATCACGGTTGCGAAGGTGAACGGCTACTGCTTCACCGGTGCGTTGGAGCTGGCCCTGGCGTGCGACATCGTCGTCGCCGCCGACGAGGCGATGTTCGCCGACACGCACGCGACGTTCGGCCTGCGCCCGACGTGGGGCATGAGTCAGCGTCTCCCCC
>BQJV01000403.1 GCA_021604885.1 Acidimicrobiales bacterium | reverse complement strand
CGATCGGCGACGCCGGCTATTCCACGGCGAGCGATACGCCGCCCACTGCAGTCATCGCCGGAGTGGAGGCGATCGCCGCCGCCGGGCAGCGTCGAGATGTCAGCGCGCGGGAGAGTGCGGCACTCGCCGCCGGGCTGATCGCGTCCTGCTTCTTTCGCCACGACGAACCTTCGCGACGCAACGTCGACGCGTCCGTCATGTCATCGGAGCTGCGTGCTGCGCAGCTGCATCCATCCGGTGACGCCGTCCGCCATCTCCGACGGTTGGTCGTCGACGCGGCGCTGGCGGAGATCGAGCGGGTCGGACCGGACGAGGCGAACCTGGTCGATGTCGCGCACCGGGTTGGCGTGTCGGCGGGCGCGCTCGCCCTCACCATGGGTTCGATCGTTGAGCTCGCGACGATCGGGCTGGAGGAGTTGGTGTTCGACATCGCGCCGAGTGTGCGAGCTGATCTGGATGGGGGTGCCACGGACGACGAGATCGTCACTCGTCACGCTCATCAGATCGCCGCGCTTCTCGCGGAGCGTCCTCGGTTGTGCGAGCTCGTCGTCGCGAGCGGTAGCCGGGGAGACCGGTCGCCCCTGAAGGCGCTGTGCAGCGCGGCCGGTCAGATCGTGGACGCAACGTCGATCGACGAGGATGCCCTCGAGCGCGGATTCCTGGTGCTTGCGACCTTCGCCGGCCGGGGTGACCCGCTCCCCGACGCGCTGCTCTGGGAGATCGTCCGACCGGCGTGACGCGAGCTATTCGACCGTGGCGCAACCGGCGTCGTTCACCGGGGTCGGTTCGGAGCGCTGCAGGAACTCGTTGACGGCTGCGACCTCGAAGCAGTGGGTTCCCGGCGGTAGCTCGACGAAGACGACGGGCGGCGCGTCGACCGTCACGACCTCGTCGCTGCCGGCGCGGGACACTGCGTAGGTCAGCGAGTCGTCGGACACCCGCCACTCGACCGTGACGCTTCTCGCTTCGACGGTGGTCGCTACGCCGGTCGGCACGGGTACCTCGTCGAAGAACGCCGTGTCGACATCGAGCGTCGGCGTGGTGGGCTCATCCTCGCCGGGGCCGGTGTCGAGCAGCGCCCACCCGCCGACGGCGAGCACGGCGATAGCCGTGACGACCGCGACGAGGAGCACGACCTGCCGCGGTCCGGCCGTTGCGGCGCGGTCCTCCTCGATCTCTTCGATGCTGACCGCGGAGTCGTCGACCAGCGCCGGTTCGGCGATGGTGACCGTTTCAGGGTCGCCTGCATCTTCGGCACCAGCGAGGCCGCCCTCGACCGATGGGCTCTCGTAGCGAGGTCCCGACGGTTGGGGAGCCGGCGCACGAGGATCCGACACGGGTGCCGATATCGCGATGTCGAACGTGCCATCGCCCTGTGAGCCGCCTCCGTCACCCGTGCTGATCCGCCGCAGCCGCTCGACGAACTCGGTCGCAGATCGGGGTCGGCTGCTGACGTCCTTGGCCAGCGCTTCGTGCAGCAGTCGACCGAGCTGGGGGCACTCCTTCGTTCGCGCCAACCGTGGCGCCGGCTTCGTCATGATGCGATGCATGACATGGCTCAGACTGTTGGCCCCGGCGACGGCGAACGGGGCGCGACCGTCAGCGAGGTGGAATAGCGAGGCGCCGAGTGCGTAGATGTCGGCCGCGACGCCTGTCGTCCCTGATTCGAGCACTTCGGGTGCGCTGTACTGCACGGAGAAACCCGCCGCCCCCGACGAGGTCTGCTCGGTGTCCACGGACGAGATTCCGAAGTCGGCGAGCACCGGACCGTGCCGGTGGACGAAAATGTTGTGCGGCTTGACGTCCCGATGCGAGATGCCCTGGGCGTGTACGTGGGCGAGGGCCTCGCCGACTGCGATGCCGACCGTCATGACCTCGGCGACATCGAGCCCGGTGCCGTTGCTCACCCGGTCCCGGTAGTTGCCCTCGTAGAGCTGCATAACGATGCACGGCCGGCCATCGGATGTGAAGGCCGGCTGGAAGACGTTGGCGATGTTCGGGTGATCCGCAACGCTGCCCATGAGCTCGCACTCCCGAAGAAACGCCCGGCGTTCGTCGTCGTCCTCGATGCTCGCGTTGAGAACCTTGACCGCGACATCGCGCCCCATGCCGTCTTGCTGTGCGCGGTAAACCGTGGAGTAGCCACCCTGGCCGATCCGGCGCAGCGCGGAGAACCCTTCGATCACGATGCCGTCCGCCATCGATGTGTCGTCGTTCATGTGGTCCTTCGTCGTGTTCCGAGGAACTACCGGCGCCTGCTCCGCGGCGGCTCAGCATGGCAAATTCGCCTCGCCGCTGCACGCCCACGACGGGGTGATCCCCACTAGCTGCACCGCGGCGATCACTGTTAGCGTCCCAGGGAGCGGGCGGAGGGGCGTTTGGCGTTGAGCGACCGTTGGGGATCATGAGGACGCGCCGGGCGGTCGCCTCCGCGACCGTCGCCCTCGTCGCTCTTGTCGGCATCGTTCTCGTCGCGATGCTCGCGGACGGTCGCGCCGCCGCGGACACCGAAACCAACGACGGTGGAGCGTGGCTGATCAATCGCGACGCGCAGGCGATCGGCCATGTCGATCGCGCGGCGCGTGAACTCACCGCAGTGATCGGCGACTTCGCGTCTGGCGACTTCTTGGTCGACCAGTCGGGTCGCACGATCATCGTGCACGATCGCGGCGCGTCCCAGCTACGCGTCGTCGATCCTGTGGCGCAGGCGGCACGCGCGTCCGTCGAGCTCCCCAGCGGCGGGAAGGTCGAGGTGTTCGCGCTGCCCGACGGCGTACTCGTGGCGGATCGTGTGACCGGGCGCGTCTGGCGCTTCTCCGCGGTCGAGCTGGCAACGGTCCGCGCCGTGGCCGATGAGACACCTGTCGTCCATACGGGCGGCTCGGTGGCGGTGGCGGTGGGGCGCGATGGTGTCGGTGTCGTGGTCGACGAGGTCGGTGGGCAGGTGAGCTGGATCCGCCACGATTCCGTGGATGTCGCCGACATTGCCGCGACGGGCGACGCACTCGTCTCCCTCGTGGACAGCGCCGCGGTCGTCGCGTTCCCCACGGGCCAGCTGTTCGTCATCCGCGGTCAATCAGTCGAGGAGAGACTCCTCGCCACGCCGCTCGTGCAACTGCAGCAACCTTCCGCGTCGGGCGAGGTCGTGATCGGGATCGAACCGGACGGTGATGTCGTGGAGGTCCCTCTCGGGTCGGGTGACATCGTCGTTGTGGATCGGCTCGCGGGGAGTGCGCCCCTGGCTCCGATCGTTCACGGGGGTTGTGTCTGGGCCGTGACCACGGCTCCGTCACCGGGGTTCGAGTTCTGTGATCAGCCGGCGCGGGCAATCGACGGCATCGGGGAGGAACTCCAGCTGCGTCTCGTCAATGGCTGGGTCTGGCTCAACAACACTCGCACGGGTGACATCTACATGGTCGACCAGGACCTCGATCTCCACGAATTGTCAGATTGGTCGACCGTTATTCTGTCCGAGGTCGACGACAGCGCCTCCGGGAACGGAGGTGGTGAGGAGACGCTCACGCTCGATCCGGACTCGAACGAGATCGACCCGGATGTTCTCCAAGGGGATCCGGAAGGGGAGAACACGCCGCCGACCGCCGTCGACGATCTCGACCATGCGACGCGACGCGGCCGGCCGGTCGTGATCGATGTGCTCGCCAATGACATCGATCCGGACGGCGATCCGCTCGTCGTGACCACACTCAGCGATCTGCCCCCCGCAGGTGTCCAGGTAGAGCTGACGGCGGGCGGGCGGGCGGTGCAGGTGACGCCACC
>BQJV01000402.1 GCA_021604885.1 Acidimicrobiales bacterium | reverse complement strand
GCAGTGGTCCCTCGTCTGGTTCGACATCCACTACAACCCGGGCTCAGCGTCGTGCGCTCGTCCGGAGTTCGTGGCGACCGGATCGACCTACATCGTCGATCGGAACCATCCAGCAGCGTCAGACGGCAATCCCGGCACCGCGGCCGCCCCGTGGCGCACGATCGTCCACGCCGCGGAGGCCGCCGACACCGGCGACGTGGTCCTCGTGAAAGCGGGCGTCTACAACGATGGCCGAATCGAGCCTCGCACCAGCGGCGTCGTGTTCTCCGCGTACCCCGGCGACGAACACGAGGCGATCATCGAGGGCTGGGGCATCCGCGGAATCGGCACGTCCGACCTCATCGTCCACGGCTTCCTGCTGCGCGACATCGCCAACAACGGGATCCAGGTCATCGGCCCCGACGTCGACAATGTCGTGTTCGCGAACAACCACACCCTGCGCACCGAGCACTCCGGCATCAGCGTCCGCGGCGTCATGCCGAGCGCGGATCCGGGGAACTTCGACGGCGTTCGCGACATCCTCATCATCGGCAACGAGACCCGGTTCGCGACGCTCACGACCAGCGAGGTGATCTCCGTCGGGAGCGGCGTGGTCAACGCCCACATCGTGGCCAACGAGCTCGCCGACGGTGACCCGTCCGGCGCCGGCGGCGACGAGGGCATCGCCTTCAAGGAAGGCGTACGGGACTCCAAGATCTACGGCAACTACGTCCACCACATGGCGGACCGTGGGATCCACATCGACGGGGGCTCGGCGGACTGGGACGCGCTCGTCACCGACATCGAGATCTTCGACAACCTGCTCGCCGTCAACGACAACCAGGGCCTGTGGGTCACGACTGAGGGGATGGGCGACGTCGACGGGATCCACATCCACGACAACATCGCCGTCGGCAACGCCGGCGACGGCTTCCTGGTCTACGACCATCCGCATGGGAACGAAGCCGGCGGCACGGTGCAGAACGTCGTGTTCGAGCACAACATCGCCTTCGCCAACGGGGTGCACAGCGGCTATGGCGGGTTCCGGGTGAACCATCCGACCGCCACGGGCATCGTGTTCCGCGACAACATCGGGTGGGCGAACGAGGGCCAGGATCTCCGGGGCGAATCCGGCACCGTGTTCGACAACAACCTGTGTGACAGCGCCGACTGCGAGTACCGGGTCGACCCCGAGTTCGTGGCGGCGCCGCTCGACTTCACCCTGTCGCCGGGTTCGCCGGCCATCGGCGCGGCGACAGCCGGCACCGACCTCGGCCTCAACTGACCCCCGCTTCAACTGGGGTCTGACCCCCGCTTCAACTCAGGCCGGGACGAGCTGATCGACGGCTCGGTCGAGGTTCGTCTTGATCGAGTCGTCGAAATCCCAGCTCACGGCGATCGGGTAGGTCGAGCCGTTGGCATCGACGAGCAGGTTCATCGTGACGTTGGCGCCCTCGAAGGCACTCAGCGAAGCCGTGAACTCGGCGCCGACCAGCGTGAGCTGGATGTCGTAGCGCTCGAGCAGCGCCTCGGCCTGACGCAGCCTCTCCTTCTTGTTGCGCACGTCCGCCTTCGCGTCGTCGACGTCGTCCTGGGCGTCGTCGACCGCATCGCAGAGATCCGGGACGATCCAGCACGCCCACTTCACGGCGGCCTCGGCGGCATCGAGCAGGCCCTCCGCAACATCGAGCCCGGTCTCTGCGGCGTCGAGTGCCGTCTGCGCGTTGTCGATCTGGCTGTTGATGTCGCTGATCTTCGAGCCGAGGATGCCCTCGAACGTGTCGTCGAGGTTCTGTATGAACTGCTCGTCCATCACCGCGGTCACGCTGAAGCTCGGGTCGTCCAACGTGTAGCTCGCCGAGATGACGAGACCGGCCCGGCCGCCGTTGACCGCCACGTTCGTCGCAAAGGAGAGCTCGGTGCGAGAGACGTCGAGCCGCACATCCACGCCCTGGTCGAACACGCTCACCCCACCGCTGAAGGCGAGCCGTTGCTGGTTCGCCGAGACCTCGAGCAGGACACTGGTGTCGCGAAACGCCAGCGGCCCGAGGTCCCAGCTCCCCAGGAAGCCCGCCGCTCGGATTCCTTCGTCGCCGAGTTCGACGTCGACACCGACGACCAGTTCCAGCGGTCCGCCGACCGTGCCGGCCATCCAGAGCTCGCCGGCGATCCGGAAGCCCTGCTCGACCCCGAGATCAGGGTCGCCCTGTGGCGCGAAGCGCAGGGCGATGTTGCGGATCTCGACGTCCGGCAGCACCGACTCGACCGGAGGGCGCGCCTCGCCGCTCATCGCGGCGTAGAGGTCGGCGAGATCACCGAGGCCGATTCCGGCCTGGCTCTCGGCCTCGAAGAGGAAGTTCGTGGGAACACCGGCCGGCGAAACCGTGACAGCGATGGCGCCGCGGATGTCCTTCGACCCGATCTGCATGTCCCCGAGGAAGCCGATCGTCACGCCCGGGGTGGGGTTGAAACCGAGCTTGAGGACGACCTCGTTGAGGGTCAGCCATTCGATGTCGAAGGGCGTCTCCCACGGGCCGTCGAGTCGGCCGACGAGCTCGACGGCGACACCCGTCGGGCCGGTGCCGACCGACGCCTCGATCTCGAACGACTGCACGTCACCTTGGATGTCGAGCGTGAGGTCGCCGACGATGCCGACGGCGACGTTGTCGTCGTCGACAGCGATGCGGAAGCCGAGTTGGGCGGCGACGAACCAGTCGCCGTCCTGGCGCATCTCGGGGAGCAGCGCATCCAGCTGGAAACCCGCGCCACCGCCGGAGCCGCCGACCGCGCCGAGCGGAATCGTGCCGGCCAGGACGAGCGGCGCATCCCGGTCCATGCCGAGGAGCTCCTTGAGATCGTCGACCGGTGCGGCGACACCGCCGGGAAGGTTGCCGACGAGGCTGAGGCCGGAAGGCAGATCGAGGTCGAACGAGGAGGAGCCGTAGGCGCCGGCGAAGAACTGCTGGGCGGCCGGGCCGAGATCCGCCGCCGTGGTGTCGACGTCGCCGCTCGTGAGAACGATCGCGGTCTCGGGCAGGGTCAGGTCGCCGACGATCTCGTTGCCGTCGAGGACGGGGATCAGGTCCGCGAGCCGGATGTCGCGGGGCTGGACCGCGATCACCGTGGCATGGCCGCCGTCGACGCCTGGCACGATGGCGAACATCGCATCGGCGGTCTGCCCGAGGATCTCGGTGGTGGCGCTCATCGAGAAGGTGGAGCCCGACGGCGTCGTCGAGAAGGAGACGGCGACGTTCCGCAGCGAGAACACGTCGTCGGGGAGGCTGACGCCGTCCGGGAGCAAGGGTGTGCCCGCGATCGCGTCGGCGATGTCGGTGAGGTCGGTGATCGTGAGATCGTCCAGCGTGCCGGTGACCTCGACGTTTGTCCCGTCGTCGCCGGCCTCGACCGTGAAGCCGATCGTGCCGGCCTTGGTGCCGAGCGTGAACCCGGCGGTCAGGGACGCCCGGGTGGAGTCGTCCATGTCCAGCTCGAACGTGACGTCGCTGAGCGTCAGCCAGCTGATCCCGAACGCCTCGTTCCAGTCGCCGTCGAGGGACAGGGCGAGGGCCCCGGCCCCGTCCGCCACGGCGAGCTCGCCGGTGAAGACGAGCGTCTCGCCGCCGACCCGGACCTCGAGCGTCTCGGCGTAGCCGATCGACCAATCAGTGCCGATGCGCACGGTCACGACGCTGGTGCGAGCCGTGTTCCAGTCGGCATGGGTGGGGAGATCGTCCAAGGGGATCGTGACGGCGATGGTCTGGGCATCGTCGGACGGGCTGGTTGTGGCGGACCAGAACCCGAAGCCGGGGAAGGTGATGTCGG
>BQJV01000401.1 GCA_021604885.1 Acidimicrobiales bacterium | reverse complement strand
CGTCGTCGTGAAGGTGCAACGGCCGACGGTCGACACCCTCGTCCACCAGGACCTCCGGGTGATGGCCTGGCTCGCCCCCTACCTCGTCGGCCGCATCCCCATCACCGCACTTGCGAATCCGCCGGCCCTCGTCGAGGTCTTCGCCCACACGATCAGCGAGGAGCTGGACTTCCGGGTGGAGGCGGACAACATGATCGACGTGGCTCGGGTGTTCGTGGAGCTCGGTCAGGACCAGTTCGTCGTCCCCCGACCCCATCCCGAGCTCGTGACCCGACGAGTCCTCGTCATGGAACGCATCGACGGTTTCAACTTCGACGACCTCGACTCCTACGAGGAACACGGCGTCGACACCCACGCGGTCGTGCGAGCCGGGATGATCGGTTTCATGGAGGGCGCGCTGGTCCACGGCGTCTTCCACGGCGATCTCCACGGCGGCAACCTCTACGTCCTGCCCGACGGCCGCACCGCCCTGCTCGACTTCGGGATCACCGGACGCATGAGCGAGGCCCGCCGCCTCGCCTTCGTGCGCCTTCTCATCGCCGGGATGATGAACGACCCGATGGGTCAGCTCGCCGCCCTGCGGGATCTCGGGGCCCTCCCGGATGACACGGACCTCGATGTCGTCGCCAACGACCTCGGCATCTTCGGTGAGCCGGTCGACCCGACCACCATGACCGCCGACGAGCTCGTCGCCGAGCTCCAACGCGTCATCAAGGCGCTCCTGGGCTACGGCGCCCGGATGCCCAAGGAACTGATGCTGTTCGTGAAGAACATGGTCTTCCTCGACGGTGCCATCGCCCGCCTTGCACCGGACCTCGATCTCTTCGGCGAGATCGCCCACATCGCCGCCTACTTCGCCGCGACCCACGGCGAGAACCTCGCCCAACAGGTCGGCATGGACCCGACGGTCTACGAGTTCGACCCGGACGGCGTGCGAGCGGCGTTCGGCGTCGACGACACCGTCGAGACCATGACCTACCGCGATCTGCAGGCCCGCCGCGAGCTGATTCGCAACCGGCTCCGCGCGCGCCACTGACCCGCTGACTACGTTCCCTTCACCCGAAAGGACATGATGCGTCTCGTCGTCGCCGAGTGCACCGTCGACTACGACGGGCGTCTCCAAGCCCACCTCCCCGCCGCCACCCGGCTCGTCATGGTCAAGGCCGACGGCTGCGTGGCCATCCATGCCGACGGCGGTGCGTACAAGCCGCTCAACTGGATGAACGCCCCGAACAGGCTGATCGAGGACCGCGAGGAAGGCGTGTGGACGGTCACCAGCCCCAAGGGCGAGGTGTTGACCATCACGTTCCACGACATCATCAGTGATTCCTCGCACGAGATGGGCCAGGACCCCGGACTCCAGAAGGACGGGGTGGAGGCGCACCTCCAGAAGCTGCTGGCGGACGACCCCACGTCCATCCAGCCCGGCTTGCGCCTCGTGCGCCGTGAGTACCCCACGGACATCGGCCCGGTGGACCTCCTCTGCCGCGACGAGGACGGCATCGCCGTGGCGATCGAGGTGAAGCGACGGGGTGAGATCGACGGCGTCGAGCAGCTCACGCGGTATCTCGAGTTCCTCAATCGGGACCCGATGCTGCGCCCCGTGCGCGGCGTCTTCGTCGCGCAGGAGATCAAGCCGCAGGCGAAGGTGCTGGCCACCGATCGGGAGATCGGCTGGGTCGAGGTCGACTACGGCGAGTTGCGCGGTATCGAGTCGCCCAACCTGAAGCTTTTCTAGCCGCGGACGCCACTACCCTTCGCCGCCATGCGTGTGACGGTGGCGATTCTCGCAGTGGTCGCGCTCGCGATCGTCGGGCGCTTCGTCGCGGACGACGTCGTCGACGCGGCCGACATCCCCCGTGGTGTCGTCGTGGACGGCATCCCGCTCGGCAACACCGATCGCGACACGGCTGCGGCCCGCCTCGGCGCGCTGCAGGCCGATGACGAGGTGACCCTCACGTTCGCCGATCAGAGCCGCACGCGGACGCTCGCCGAGTGGGGTGTCGCCCTCGATGTGGACGCAACGCTGGACCAGGCCGCATCGATGCGCGGGGGCGGTCTCGTTCGCTTCCTGCGCTGGAGCGCCGCCGTGGTTCGCGACCGGACCGTCGACCCGATCTGGACCGTCGACCGTGAGCTGCTGGCCGCCCAGTTCGAGTCGGACGATCTCGGCATCGTGTTCGAGACCTCGACGATCGAGCTGGTCGACGGCAGCTTCGAGCCCGTGGAGCGCCAAACCGTGCCGCTCGTCGACGTGGACGCGCTCGCCGATGCACTGCTCCTCGCCGTCGGCGACCCGGCCTACGCCGAGATCGCCGTGCCATCCCGCGGCGAGGACGAGATCCTCGGCGATTCCGCTCTCGCCGCCGCGGCCAACGCTCTGACCGACACCGAGCTCACCGTCGTCCTGGCCGGCCAATTCTCCACCCACGCGTTCGACTCCGCCACCCTGCGGCAATGGCTCGACGTGACCGGCGCGAACTCGACCGGCGACTTCCGCTTCGATCCGGACCCGGTCCACGCGAGCCTGGCGGCGGCCTTCCCCGAGATCGGGGATCCGGATGCGCCGGGTGTGCAGTTCGCGCTGGGCTTCGACGGCCAGCCGTGGATCCTCGGCGGACTTCCCGAGGCCGAGTGCTGCGCGACGGACACCGCCCAGCGCCTGTTCGAACATCTCCTGATCGGGCCCGATCAGCCCATCGTCATCTTCCCCGTCGAGCCGGAGGACGCGCAGGGTCTCAACTGGGCCCACGAGCTCGGCGTGACCGAGGTCGTCGGCGAGTTCACGACCTTCTACACGCCGAACCAGACCCGCAACATCAACATCGCCCGCATCGCCGAACTCACCCGCGGCGTGATCATCGAGCCGGGCACCACGTTCTCCGTGAACGACTTCGTCGGTCGCCGCACGCGAGAAAACGGCTTCGTCTCCGCCGGGGTGATCAGCAATGGCGTGTTCAGCAGCTCGGTGGGCGGCGGGATCTCGCAGTACGCGACGACCCTGTTCAACGCGGCGTTCTTCGCCGGTCTCGACTTCGGCGAGTACCAGAGCCACTCGATCTACCTCGACCGCTATCCCTACGGACGCGAGGCAACGGTCTCGTTCCCCGCGCCGGACCTCCAGATCCGCAACACCACACCCCACGCGATCCTCCTGTGGCCGACGACGAACGACGATTCGATCACGGTGCGCATGTACGGCACGCCGTATGTCGTCGGCGAGCAGACCGGCCAGACCAGCCGAGCCGAGGGCTCGGCGTGCACCCGGGTCACCACCGAGCGCACCCGCACCTGGCTGGAGGACGGGCGCACCGAAACGGACACCGTCACGGCCCGCTATCGCCCCGAAGGCATCTCCTGCAGCGGCGCTTCGACCCAGCCGACGACCACGACGACGACCACGTCGACCACGGTCCCGACGTCGGTTCCGTAGCGACGCCGTTCGTAGGATGACCTGCGTGAGCGAGGTCCCACACGACGAACCGATGAGCGACCTCGACGCGCTCCTCTGGGCTGTCGAGCACGACCCGAAGAACCGCACGACCATCACCGCGCTCGCCCGTCTCGACGGCCCGATCGACCACGACGAGCTGCGGACGTGCGTCGAGCAGGCGAGCCACGCCGTGCCGCGGCTGCGCCAGCGGGTGGTGGCCGGCACCGCGGGCAGGTCCCTGTGGTCGACGGATTCCGACTTCGACCTCGATCGACATCTGGACATCACCACCGTGACCGACGGGTCCGATGCGGCGCTGGCCGACGTCGTACGTGACCGAGTGGTCCGGCCGCTCGATCGGACGCGGCCG
>BQJV01000400.1 GCA_021604885.1 Acidimicrobiales bacterium | reverse complement strand
GATTCGTCGCGGCGGCCGCCGCCTACGGCCAACGCAAGGGCATCTCCTACGCCGCGTGGCGCGAGGTCGGGGTGCCCGCCGCGATCCTGAAGCGGGCCGGGGTCAGCCGGGGCGCCTGAGCGTCAGACCCGCACTTCGGAGCCGGCGGCGGCCGCCTCGGGGTGCTCTGCCACGATCTTGTCGACGCGTGCGACCACGCGGCGCACCTGATCGATCGCCGTGCCGGTGAACGACGCGGGATCGGCGAGCAGCGCGTCGATGGCGGCGCGATCGAGCGGGATCCGCTCGTCATCAGCCAGTCGATCGACCAGCGACGCCGCACCCGCCGCTTCACGGCGGGCGAGGGCGGCCGCGACGGCATGCTCCTTCACGAGCTCATGGGCTTCCTCGCGGCCGAGGCCTGCGTCGACCGACGCGGTCAGGACGCGGGTGGTCGCCAGGAAGGGCAGGTCGCGGGCGAGCTCCGCGTCGATCACGGCGGGGAACACACCGAGCTCCTCGAAGACGACCATCGCCGTCTGGAGGAGCCCATCGGTCGCCAGAAAAGCGTCGGGAAGCATGATCCGACGCACCGCCGAACAGCTGACGTCACCCTCGTTCCACTGGCGACCCGCGAGGCTCGACGCCATCGTGAGGTGACCGTCGAGCACGGTTCGGAGCGCTCCCACCCGTTCGGCGCTGCGGGCGTTCATTTTGTGCGGCATGGCGGTGGACCCGACCTGCCCGGGGCGGAACCCCTCGGTGGCGAGCTCCTGGCCGGCCATGAGGCGCAGCGTGATGGTGGCGCTCGACGGACCGGAGACCGCCTGCACGAGCGCGGACACGACGTCGAGATCGAGCGAGCGCGGGTAGACCTGACCGACACTGTCGACCACCCGACTGAAACCGAGATGGTCGGCGACGGCCTGCTCCAGCGCGTCGACCTTCGTCGAGTCGCCGAGCAGGTCGAGCTGATCGAGACGCGTGCCGACCGGGCCCTTGATCCCGCGGAGCGGGTAACGCGCGAGCAGTCCCTCGACGCGCTCGATCCCGATCATCATCTCCTCGGCGACGTCGGCGAACCGCTTGCCCACCGTGGTGGCCTGCGCCGACACGTTGTGGGTGCGGGCGACGATCACGCGATCCGCATACGTGGCGGCGAGCCCACCGACACGGGCCAGGACGGCAACGAGCCGATCCCGGATCAACTCGAGCGCTTCGCGCACCTGGAGTTGCTCGACGTTCTCCGTGAGATCGCGTGAGGTCATGCCGCGATGGATGTGCTCGTGCCCGGCCAGCGCGCAGAACTCCTCGATGCGGGCCTTCACGTCGTGGCGGGTGATCGCTTCGCGCTCGGCGATGGACGCCAGATCGACCTGATCGATGACGCGCTCGTAGTCCTCGATCACGCCGGCGGGCACGTCGACACCGAGATGGGCCTGCGCCCGCAGCACCGCCACCCACAGCCGGCGCTCCTGCACGATCTTGCGCTCGGGCGACCAGATCGCGTTCATCGCCTCGCTGGCGTAGCGCTCCGAAAGGAGGTTTGGCATGGGATCGGTCACGAATTGACCCTTTCACTGGCCGATCGACCCATCAAGAACCCAGGGGTCTGTGCCGACGGGAGGAGTTGGAACGGAGGAACTGCGATCGTGACCGTCGAGATCACCGGCCTCTGCCGGGACCATACATTCGAGACCGCGGAAGAAGTGTGCCGCCGCTGCGGCATGGAATTCTGCGAAATGTGCCTGCTCTTCCCGAAGGGCCAGCCGCTGTGCAAGGAGTGCGCAATGGTGGCCGGCGGGGTGCGCAACCACGCGTCTCGCGCCGAGATGCCCAAGCGGGAGATGAAGCGGATCGTGAAGGCCTTCGCGGCTCGCCGAGCCGCGTCGACCAGCGCGCCACTCACCGCCGAGGCCGTCGAGATCACCGATCCGGTGCTCCAGGATCCACTGGCACCGACCGTGGAGGATCTCGAGCGCGTGCCGGCTCCGGTGCCCGACGACGGCGCCGCGGTGGCGAGCGAACTCGCCGATGTCTTCAACGACCCGCCTCCGCCGCCGCCACCACCGAGCGGAAACGAACCGGCCGACGGTGTCGCACCGCCGATCGACTGGAGCCAGCCCTTCGGCTGACGGCGACGACCGTTGGAGAAGATCACGCCACCCGGTCGAGGAACTGCTCGCGACCGGGGCCGACGCCGACGAGGCGAATCGGTACACCGACCTGCGCTTCGAGGAAGGCGATGTAGTCCGCCGCGTTCGCGGGGAGATCATCGGGGCTCGTGACACCGGAGATGTCGGTCTGCCACCCGGGAAGCTCCTCGTAGATCGGCGTGGCCGCGTGGAGTTCGCTCTGGTGATACGGCATCTGCTCGACGCGGGTGCCGTTCACGTCGTAGGCGACGCACACCTGCAGTGAGTCGAGCGCGTCGAGCACGTCGAGCTTCGTCAGCGCGATCTCCGACAGCGAGTTGACCCGCACGGCCTGGCGCATCATCACGGCATCGAACCAGCCCGGCCGGCGTCGACGACCGGTGTTGGTGCCGTACTCGTGGCCGACGTCGACGAGATGGTCGCCGATGTCGTCGAACAGCTCCGTCGGGAACGGTCCCGAGCCCACCCGGGTGATGTAGGCCTTGGCGATCCCGATGATCCGGCCGATGTCACGAGGACCCACGCCCGCACCGGTGCAGGCGCCGCCGGCGACCGGGTTGGAGGAGGTCACGAACGGGTAGGTGCCGTGGTCGAGGTCGAGGAAGGTCGCCTGCGCGCCCTCGAGGAGAACGCCCTGGCCCGTCTCGAGTGCGTTGTGGACGAGGGCGATCGCGTCGTCGATGTGCGGGATGACCCGCGGCGCGCACTCGTCGAGATACTGGGCCGCGATCTCGTCCGCATCGACCGGCAGTCGGTTGAAGACCTTGGTCAGCACCTGGTTGGTGTGGCCGAGGACGACGTCGAGCTTCTGGCGGAAGATCTTCGGATCCTGGAGGTCCTGCACGCGCAGGCCGAGGCGCATCGCCTTGTCGGCGTAGGCCGGGCCGATGCCACGCTTCGTGGTGCCGAGCTTGCCGTCGCCGAGATGGCGCTCGTGGAGCGCGTCGAGCTCCTGGTGGTACGGCATGATCAGGTGGGCGTTGCCGGACACCTTGAGGGCACTGCAGTCGACGCCCTTGGCCTCGAGCGTGTCCATCTCCGCGAGGAGCACACGCGGATCGACGACGACACCATTGCCGATGACCGGCGTGATGTGGTCGTAGAGGATTCCACTCGGTACGAGCTGGAGGGCGAAGGTCTCGCCGTCGACCACGAGCGTGTGGCCGGCGTTGTGGCCGCCTTGATAGCGGACCACCATCTCCATCTCTTTGGCGACGAGGTCGGTGAACTTCCCCTTGCCTTCGTCACCCCACTGAGTACCGACGACGACGGTCGCGGGCACGGCGCTCTCCTCTCGAGGACTTGCGTTACCGAACGAGGCTAACCGGATCGTCGCTCATCCGCTCGCCGGAAAAGCGGCAAGAGGCGAGCCGCGAGGGCCCGCCTCCTGTTGTCCAGGGTGCATTCGATTGTCACGCGCCGCCGGGACGAGCCGGCGGCGAGATCTCAGCCGGTGAACGTGGGATCGCCGTCGATCGGATCGTCCGGATCCATCGGTTGCGGGGGCGTCGGCGGAAGGATCGTCGTGGTCGTGGTGGGCGGCGCCGTCGTGGTGGTGGTCGGCGCGATCGTGGTGGTCGGCGAGTCGATCGTCGTGGTGCTCACCGGCGGCTCCGTCGTCGTGCTGACTGGCGGCTCCGTCGTCGTGCTGACCGGCGGCTCCGTGGTCGTCGTCGTGGTCGTGGTCG
>BQJV01000399.1 GCA_021604885.1 Acidimicrobiales bacterium | reverse complement strand
GCGGCGCTCGGCGGCTCCGCGCGGTCGAGGAGCGCGCCGACGGCCTGTCGGATGCCGAGGTCGC
Organism: Acidimicrobiales bacterium; assembly: GCA_021604885.1. Taxonomy (GTDB): domain Bacteria; phylum Actinomycetota; class Acidimicrobiia; order Acidimicrobiales; family Aldehydirespiratoraceae; genus JAJRXC01. The sequence continues at coordinate 3,769 of BQJV01000399.1, read as the reverse complement.
CCGACGGCATCACGTCCGGATCGCGAGTGGCTCGCATGGCGACGATGTCCGCGGTCCACGGACCGATGCCGCGCACGGCGAGGAGCTGATCGCGCACGCCGGCGCCGGCGGAGAGGTCGACACTTCCGTCGAGAACAGCGGTCGCCAGCGCGGCGATGGTCCGTGCCCGAGATCCCGGCATGCCGAGGCCGTCCGGATCGAGGTCGACCAGCGCATCGGGGGTCGGGAAGAGTCGGTCGAGACCCAGCACCTCACCGGCGAGCCGGGCCCCATGACGTTCGACGATGCGCCCGGTGATGGTGGTCGCACCGACGACCGACACCTGCTGGCCGACGATGACCCGCACGGCGGTCTCGAAGCGGTCCCATCCACCGATCACCCGGAGGCCGCGCTGCCGGCGAACGATCGGCGCAAGCAGCGGGTCGGCGAGGAGATGATCCTCGGCGGCGCGGACATCGTCGTCGAGGCCGAACATCGCACGGACGCGGGCGACATCATCGATGATCGAGTCGAAGGTCGGCAGATGGGCGGTGAGCTCCAGATGGGCCTCGTCGCCGGCGAGATCGACCTCGATGACGCCCGGATTCCCGCAGACCTCGAGGGTCCGCCGGTAGACGGAGCCGTCCACCAGTTCGACGCCCGGCGTGACGCGGGGCCGCAGGTGGCCGAGCGCCGCCTGGCGGTCGAGGGGCTCGACGAACGGCAACCGGAGGCGGAGCCCGCCGTCCACGGTCATCACGTCGCCGCCGCGACGCTTGCTGCGCAGCTCGCTCGGGGTGAACCGGAAGATCGCTTCGACCACGCGGGTCATCTGGCGGACGCTGCCGAAGCCTGCCGCCCGGGCGATCACGGGCATCGACAGGTCCGTCTCGTCCAGCAGGCGGCGAGCGAAGTGGGCTCGCCGCGATCGGCCGACGAACGCGGGCGTCGCACCGACGTGCAGCTCGAAGAGTCGACGCAGCTGGCGGGTCGAGTAGCCGACCCGATCGGCCAGCGCCGCCTCGTCGAAGCGGTCCAGGAATCCGTCGCTGATCAGACCGAGCGCTGCGGCGACCGCGGCGGGCACGCCGGCCGGCGGCGTCGGCGGGAGGTGGCGGTCAGGGCGACAGCGCAGGCAGGACCGATAGCCGGCCGCTTCCGCCGCGACCGGCGAGGAGTAGGGCGACACGTTCTTCGGATCCGGACGGGCGCTGCAGCTCGGCCGGCAGTAGATGCCGGTGGTCGCCACTGCGCTGACCGTTGTCTCTCGTGTTGCCATGTCCGCAGTATGCCCGACCCGTTCGGACATATTCGGACATGCATCTTCACCAAGGTGAGACGCCCGGGGTCAGAGTCCCGTCCCACCTCGAGAATGGACAGGTGTCTGACCCCATGTCCATTCTCAGTCGAGGTCGACCTTGCCGGCCTGGACGTCGAGGACGGCGCGGACCTCGGCGACGAGCTGCGGGCTGTGACCGACTACCTCGACGAGGAACTCGTCCACCTCGGTGTCGGTGAGATCGCGCGTGGCGAGGCCGTCGGCGTCGAAGCGGGCCAGGCCGTTGTCCTTCAGCATCCACACCCCGGCATCGTCGTTGATGCCCGCCATGATGCCGGTGTTGAAGGGACTCCAACCACGGGTCTTCTCGTTCGCCGCGACGGTGGTCTCGAGGGTGAGGTCACCGAGGATCCGGCACGGGATCCGAAATGCCGGGTCGGGCGTCGGATGATCGAAGAGCCAGCCGTTCTCATCGCTGCGCACCGTGGTCTCGTAGCCGAAGTAGGACACCACTGTTGTCTCACCCGCGATCATCGGCGCAGGGACATCGCCATGGAGCGCGGTGTCGACGATCAGCCGCTGGCCGTCGATCGTGACGATCGTCGTGCCGTGGTTCTTGTCGACATCGAACATCGACGCGGCCGTGAGCTGAGCGTCGAACCCGAGCCCGACGAGCAGTGCATGCAGCGCGTTGTTGCTCCCCCAGCAGGTGGCGCCCGCGCCCGTGAGCTGCCAGGCGGCGAAGAAGTCCGCGGGTTCGATCCCGGGGATCTGCGGGAGGTCGAAGTGCAGCGCGACCAGCTTGCGGAGATTGTCGAACGGCACCTGCCGGCACCACGCCGAGTAGACCTGCGCCAAGCCTTCGGCCGTCGGTGCGGGGCGCTCGGCGAAACCCAGCCGCTCCGCGACCTCGTCGACCGCGCTCTCGGTCAGGGGAAGGATCGCCACGACACAACTCTTGCACGGCGCGCGCCGGTACACCCGTCTCCAACTGCTACGAATGTCGCCGTGCACGACCCCATCACCGGCGAGGACGAGACACTGGCCGAGGCGATGATCGCGGCCGAGTACGAGACCGGCCGCCGGGAGCGGACCGAGGTCGGCGCGAAGGCGCACATCGCGATCCGTCTCGTCCGCATCTCCGCGGGCACGATCGTCACGCTCGTGGGCCTGGCCATGATGCCGCTACCGGGGCCCGGTTTGCCGGTGCTCGCCATCGGCTTGGCCATCCTGGCTCGCGACGTGGCGTGGGCCGATCGGCTGCTCACCCATGTGCGGGACCGCATCCCGACCGACGACGACGGTGGCATGACCCGCAGCGCCAAGATCACGATGGTCCTCAGCGGACTCGCCGGCGCGCTCGGGTCGATCTGGTGGTTCTTCGTCCGGTGATGCGCCTCTCGGTTCTCGACCAGTCGCCGGTGCCGTCCGGCTCCTCCCCAGGTGACGCGCTGCGGAATTCCATCGATCTCGCGGCCCGGTGCGAGTCGTTCGGCTACCACCGCTACTGGGTCGCCGAGCACCACAACACCGGCGGTCTGGCCGGCTCCGCGCCGGAGATCCTCATCGGCCACATCGCTTCCGCGACGTCGACGATGCGCATCGGCTCCGGCGGCGTGATGATGCCGCACTACGCGCCGTTGAAGATCGCGGAGAACTTCCGGATGCTCGCGAGCCTGCATCCGGGCCGCATCGACCTCGGTGTCGGTCGGGCGCCCGGCTCCGATCCCGTCACGATGCACGCCCTCGCGCCGGATCATCAGCCGGTGTCCATCCAGAAGTACCCGTCCATGGTCGCCGAACTCGAGGGCTTTCTCCACGACTCGCTTCCGTCCGACAGTCCGTTCCGCGGTCGTGTGCAGGCCATGCCGGTGCCGCCCGAGGCCCCGTCGTTGTGGCTTCTCGCGTCCAGCCCGGACAGCGCCGCGTACGCCGCCCACTTCGGACTCCCCCTGGCGTTCGCCGACTTCATCGCCCAGACGGATGGCGTGCCGATCGTCGACGCGTACCGCGAGAGCTACCAACCGAGCGAACGTCACCCGGAGCCGCAGGTGCTCGTCGCCGCGAGCGTGATCTGCGCGGACACCCACGAGGAAGCCGAACAGCTCACGGCGGGCGTGAAGCTGTGGCGACAACGGGGCCTCCAGGGCCCCATCCCGTCACCGCACGAGGTCCGCGACCATGTCGACGGGCCGCTCGCCGTGCCGCCGAGCCGCAGACCGATGATCGTCGGCAACCCGTCGACTGTTGCGACGAACGTCCGGGCGATGGCGGCGCGCTACGGCGCCGAGGAGTTCATGGCCGTGACAATCACCTGGGACCACGAGGCGCGCGTCCGTAGCTACGAGCTCCTCGCCGATCAGTTCCTACGCTGAGAACCAGTTGGCGTGGAAGCCGAACGGCATCCGCTGAGGCACCTTCACGGTGGCGATCGGACCGGCTTCGATGTCTCGGGCGTCGAGCACGATGACCGAGCTCTGACCGGTGCCACTGTCGTGCATGGAGTTCACG
>BQJV01000398.1 GCA_021604885.1 Acidimicrobiales bacterium | reverse complement strand
GTCAGCTGGTCGAGCACGACGGCGCCGACGACGATCAGGAATGCGTAGGTGAGTCGCCGGGCTCGAGACATGGCGGTCACGGTACCGGGAGCCTCGGAATGCGAGGGGCCGCCGCCGCGTTGAAACGCGCATGCCCGACCTGACAATCGCCGCGGTCATCGGCAGTCTCAAGGCGGCCTCCGTCAACCGGGCGGTCTTCGCTGCTGCTCGAGAGTTGATGCCGGCCGGGGTCGAATTGATCGAGGTGTCCATCACCGACGTGCCGTTGTTCAACGAGGACGTCGAAGCGGTGGGCGACCCGGCGCCCGTCACCGCGCTGAAGGACGGCGTCGGCGCCGCGGATGCCCTCGTCATCTTCACGCCCGAGTACAACGGCTCGATGCCGGGCGTGACGAAGAACGCCGTCGACTGGCTGTCGCGTCCGTTCCTCAACGGCCCGATCGCCGGTCTGCCCGTGGGCATCGTCGCGGCCGGCCCGGGCCGTCGTGCCGGCGCTGGCGTGCGCGAGCACCTCGCGCTGACCGTCGCGATGACCGGCGGCGCGGTCCACGGGGAGACGCACGGCATCGGCGGCATCCACGGATCGCTGACCGACGGTGCGCTGACCGATCACGAGACACGCGCCGCGCTGCGCTCGTGGATCGAGGGATTCGTCGCGTTCGTCCGTGACCGGCCGACAGGTGACTGAGCTCGGGAACCGACCGGCCGTGGCCGACGTCGGAGGGACATGGCGCATCCCCCTCGCTCCCGTGTCCTCGTCTTCTTCCTCTGCCTCGTCGGGTCCGTCGCGACGTTCGGTGCCGGCTCCCCGGCCGGCGCGTTGTCGTGCGTCGGGTTGCCTGATGACCTGCTCGAAGGGATCGCAGCCGGTGAGGCCCCCGGCTTCTGGGGCCACGCCGACAACGTCACCTCGGTGGTGGTTGCGCGGGTAGCCGAGCAGGCGCCCGATCCCGACGGCCCCCGGGATGATGACGCATGGCTCGGCACCGTCGACGTCGAGTACACCATCGGTCGTGAGGCGATCGACGAGCGGGTCGATGTCCGCACCGGCCCCGGATCCAGCACGTGGGGCACGGGCTCGTTGCCGGCGGTCGGCGAACTTGTCGCCATCTACGACACGCGGTCGGTCGGTGACCCCGAGCCGGAGGGCCTGTGGCTCGGCATCTGCCCCAATTCCGAGAGCATCGATGACGACCGCGCCGCCGCGGTGCTCGCGCTCGCGACGGACTCCGGTGTGCCGATCCTCGAACCGGCCCCGACCACCACGATCACCACGACCACCACGACGCCGGTCACCACCAAGGCTCCGCCGACGACCACGACGGCGCCGCAAGAACCCATCCCGGCGCAGGAGCCGACCGAGGAGTCGTCGTCGACGACCGGCTGGATCGTCGGCATCGCCGTCGTCGCCCTCGCGGCCGGCGTCGCCGTGGTCTTCGCCCGACGCGGTCGTCGCTGATCCCGAACGCGACGAGCCCCGGCTCGAAGGCCGGGGCTCGATCACCTGGCGGAGGGTGTGGGATTTGAACCCACGGAGGCTTGCACCTCACACGCTTTCCAAGCGTGCCCATTCGGCCGCTCTGGCAACCCTCCCGGACCCGCCGAGGCGGGCTTGTGTGTGGTCCCCGCGGTGCGGGTTCCAGGGCGAAAGGGTAGCGTGAAACGTGCAACGCCCGTTTCGGGGTGTGGCGGTCGGGTCCTGTGCAACAAGCGCCTGTGAACCGAGTCAGGGCCGGAAGGCAGCAGCTCTCAGCGGAGCCGCTTGTGTGCCGCAGATCGCCTGGCCGCCACTCCCGGAAACGGGCGTTGTCGCGTCTCGCTAGAGTCGGACGGACATGGCCTACCAGTCGCTCTACCGCAGGTACCGTCCGCAGAAGTTCTCGGAGATCCGCGGCCAGCAACATGTCGTGAGCGCGCTCCGGAACGCGGTCGCGAAGGGCGAGGTCGGCCACGCCTATCTGTTCCACGGACCACGCGGCACGGGCAAGACCACCTCGGCCCGCGTGCTCGCGAAGGCGCTGAACTGCACGAATCTGGGTGAGGACTCCGAGCCCTGCGGCGAGTGCGAGAGCTGTGTCGCGATCGAAGAGGGCCGCTCGTTCGACCTGCACGAGCTCGACGCCGCGTCGAACAACGGTGTCGAGGACATGCGCGACCTGTTGGCGAAGGTCAACCTCGGCACGCCGGGCAACGTGAAGGTCTACATCCTCGACGAGGTCCACATGCTCACGCGGGGTGCGGAGAACGCGCTCCTGAAGACGCTCGAGGAGCCGCCGGACCACGTCATCTGGGTGCTCGCCACGACCGAACCCCACAAGGTCGTGCAGACGATCCGGAGCCGCTGCCAGGTGTTCGAGCTCAGCCTGCTCGGAGCCGACGAGATGGCGGACCACGTCCGCTACGTGATCGACGACGCCGGGCTCGAGGTCGACGAGGCTGCGATCGACAACGTCGTGTCGGCCGGCGGTGGCTCGGTGCGCGACACGTTGAGCGCGCTCGATCGCGTCGTCGCGGCCGGCGGCGTGGTGGAGATCGACGAGTCGACGGACCTGCTGCTCTCGTCGCTCGCGGATCGAGACGCCACGATCGCGCTGGCCTCGGTCGGCGACGCGATGGGCCGGGGCAAGGACCCCCGCACGATCGGTGAGGCCGTCCTCGCCGGCCTGCGCGACGCCTTCCTCACCGCCATGGGTTCACCGCCTCCCCGGCTCACCCCGAGCGAGACCCTCCGCGCCGAGGACATCGCCGGTCGGATGTCGCCCGCCGCGATGACCCGCGCCCTCGAGGTCATCGGCACTGCGCTCGTCGACATGCGCGCCGCGCCGGATCCACGCGTCGACCTGGAGGTTGCCCTCGTTCGCCTCTGCCGCGCCGACGCGGACCGCTCGGTCGACTCGCTGATCGAACGCGTCGACCAGCTCGAGGCGCGACTTGCCGGCGGCGCCGCACCTGCTTCTGCGGCGCCGGCTCCTGCCCCGGCCGCGGCGGCTCCTGCGCCTGTTGCCGAGCCCGTGCCGGTCGAAGCGACGCCCGAACCCGAGGCCGCGCCCGAGCCGACCGCCGTGGCAGAGCCGGCGGCGCCGCCCGACGCCCTGCCGCCCCCGCCGTCGATCGCGCCCGCGGCCAAGGAGGAGCCGGAGGTCGACCGATCCAACGGCCCGGCGGCGGCTGCCCGCGCGGCGCTCGCCGAGAAGATCGGCCGCGCCGCCCCCGAGATCGAGTCGGTGACCGAACCCGACCCGCCGCCCGCACCACCGGCGCCGCCGGCCGCCGTGCCGCCTGTGGCAGCGGTGCCCGATCCCGTCGCCGATTCGCCCGAGTCCGCAGCGGAGGCGGCCGACGAGGCGCTGCTCGCTCTGCGGCCCGAGTCACCGCGTGAGGTCGTGCAGTTGGCCGGCGAGCATCTGGGCATCGACAAAGACGTCGTCGTGGCGGCCGCCAACGAGCTGCTCGGGCCGACCAACGGTCCCCGGTCCGCCGGTGAGTTGGCCGGTCTCTGGCATGCCCTCGTCGACCAGTACTCGTCCTCGCCCGTCGACGACACTCCGGACGAGGCCGTGGACGAACCGGCGCATGACGAGCCCGCCCCGGCGCCGCCACCGCTCGCCGCGGTGCCGGACCCGGCACCCGAACCCGAGCCGGAGCCCGAAGCGCCCCGTGCCGCGGACGATCCGTTCGCCGACGCTCCGCCGCCGCTGTCCGACGACGACATCGACCTTCACGACCTGGTCGATGCGCCGGCCCACACCGAACAGATCATCGAGAAGGTGACCGAGGCCTTCCCCGGTGCCGAACTCCACGTCCCCGAGGAGCCCCCGAATGAGTGACACACCC